>NZ_JBSGXU010000087.1:0-32180 GCF_053610205.1 Streptomyces sp. NPDC054932
GTCCGGGCCGGCGGCCTGGTCGGCGGCGTCCGGGCCGGCTGCCTGGTCGGCGGCGTCCGGGCCGGCGGCCAGGTCGGCGGCGTCCGGGCGGGCGGCCAGGTCGGCGGCGTCCGGGCGGGCCGCCGGCTCCCGGTGATCGGGCGCCGCGTCCGGCACGTCGCGCGCGTCCAATGCGTCCGGCCCGTCCGCCTGGGCGGGCACGAACGGCCGGGCGGGGGCCGGGGCCCGGTCCGGTGCCGGGCCGAAGACGCGCGGGTCGTTGCGCGTCTGGAAGTCCAGGTCCGACGCGGTCAGCACGATCCGCACGGCACTGTCCCGCGCGGCCCCGCGCAGGTACTCCGTCCACGCGCGGCCGTCGCAGACCAGCGCGGTGGCCCCGGAGTCGCGCAGGATGTGCCCGACCTCGCCGGTCTTGTACATGGGGTTGAGCGGGACGACGACGGCCCCGGCCTTCCAGGCCGCGAGGACGGCGAGCACGAAGTGCGGGGTGTTCTGCAGCATGACCGCGACCCGGTCCCCGCGGCGGACGCCCCGCGCCGCGAGGTGACCGGCGACGGAGTCGGAGAGCGCGTCGGCCTCCGCGTAGCCGATCCGACCGTCGAAGTAGGCCAGGGCGGTGCGCCCGGGGGCCCGGGCGACGGCCTCGCGGAAGGCGTGCAGCACGGTGGGCGGCGGGGCGACGGGGGCCCGCTGGACCGCGGCGAGCAGCCCGAGCCAGGGCTTCGCGGCGTACGGGGAGTCCTGCGAGGAGGTCACCGGGTCTCCCATTTCTGCTGGAGGTGGTTCATGCCGCTCAGCCAGCGGTCCGGCGCGGTGGCGCGGGCGGCGTAGAAGTCGGCGACCTCGGGGTGCGGGAGGATCAAGAAGCGGCCCTTCTCCATGCCGTCGAACAGCGCATCCGCGACCGCTTCCGGCTCGATCGCGGTCGGCGCGAGAACGAGTTCGCCCGCCGAGCCCGCGGCGGTCAGCATGTCGGTGCGCACCCCTTGCGGGCAGATGGCGTGGACCTGGACACCGCGGTGGCGGTAGGTCAGCGAGAGCCATTCGGCGAAGGCGAGCGCACCGTGCTTGGTGACACTGTACGGGGCCGCCCCGATCATGGTCAGCAGCCCGGCGGCCGAGACGGTGGACACGAAACGGCCGCTCCCCCGCTCCAGCCAGTCCGGCAGCAGCGCTCTGGCGGCGCGGACATGGGCCATGACGTTGGTGTCCCAGGCCGCTTCCCAGACGGCTTCGTCGGCGAAGGCGTCGCCGCCGGAGGCGAGCCCGGCGTTGGCGCAGTAGACGTCGACCGTCCCGCCGAGGGCCTCACGGGCCTCGGCGACGATCGCCGAGGCGTCGCCGGGCACGGGGACGGCGCGGGCTCCGATGGCGCCCGCGACCGCGGCGGCCCTGGCCGGGTCGAGGTCGTTGACCACCACGGTGGCGCCCTCGGCGGCGAAGCGGTGTGCGAGGGCGGCGCCGATGCCGCCGCCCGCGCCGGTGACGACGACTCGCTGGTCCTGGTACGCGCTCACGGGGTCCACCTCTCGTGCGGCCGGATGCCGGATCGTGAGCAGACTAACCAGTCGGTATGTCAGGAGGAAAGGGGCGCGCGTCCTAGCGTGGCCGGATGACACTGTCGCGACGCGGGGTGCTGGGGCTGGCAGGGGCCATCGGATCGGCGGGCGCCCTGGGGACGGCCGGGACGGCGGGGACCGCGGGGACGGCGGGGACGGCGGGGACCGCGGGGACGGCCGGGGCTATGGGGACGGCCGGAACCGGCGGGGCGCTCGGCACGGCCGGGGCCCCCGGCGCGGCCGCCGCGGTCGGCCGGGTGCGTACCGGCTTCGAGCGGCTCGCCGCCGACGGGTACGCCGCGCTGGCCGGACAGAAGGTCGGGGTGGTCACCAACCCCACCGGGATCACCGCCGACGCCCGGCACCTGGTCGACGTACTGCACACGGACGAACGGGTCGACCTGGTCGCGGTGTTCGGGCCCGAGCACGGCTTCCGCGGGACGGCCCAGGCGGGCGGCTCCGAGGGGGCCTCCCGGGATCCGGCGACCGGGCTGCCGGTGCACGACACGTACGACAAGAGCGGGCAGCGGCTCGCGGACGTGTTCACGGCGGCCGGGATCGACACCGTCGTCTTCGACATCCAGGACGTCGGGGCGCGCTTCTACACCTACATCTGGACCCTCTACGACTGCATGCGCGCGGCCGCGATCGCCGGGAAGGCGGTGGTGGTGCTGGACCGGCCGAATCCGGTGGGCGGGCGGCGGGCCGCGGGGCCCGTGCTGGAGCGGCCGTACGCGAGCTTCGTCGGCCGGGAGCCGATCGCCCTGGCCCACGGGATGACGGCGGCCGAACTGGCCCGGCTCTTCAACGGCGAGTTCCTGACGGACAAGCCGGTCCGGCTGCGGACGGTCGCGATGTCCGGGTGGCGGCGGGAGTCGCTCTTCGGGGAGACGGGGCTGCCGTGGGTGCCGCCGAGCCCGAACATGCCGACCCCGGACACGGCCCTCGCGTATGCCGGTACCTGCCTGTTCGAGGGGACGAACCTCTCCGAGGGGCGCGGGACGACCACGCCCTTCGAGGTGGTCGGCGCCGAGGGCATCGACCGGCGGTGGGCGGAGGCGGCGAACGCACTGGGGCTGCCCGGGGTGTGGTTCCGGGAGGCGTACTTCACTCCGGCCTTCTCCAAGCACGTGGGGAAGGTGTGCGGCGGGGTCCGGCTGATCGTGCACGACCGGATGGCCTTCGACCCGGTACGGGCCGGGATCGGGCTGCTGATCACGGCGCGGAAGGTGTGGAGCGGCTTCGGCTGGCGCGCGGACCACTGGATCGACCGGCTGACCGGCTCGGACCGGGTGCGGACGCTGGTGGACGCGGGGGCGGACGTGGACGAGGTCGCGGGCGACTGGGCGGCGGGGCTGACGCGCTTCGCGGCGCTGCGCGAGGAGTACCTCCTCTATCCGTGAGCCCTGCCCGCGAGCCCTGTCGTGAGCCGGCCGCGTCCGGGGGCTGGTCGGGCGGGCGCCGCAGCAGGATGCTGACTCCACCGGAGGCACGGCGTGGAGGGGGACGTCATGGCGGACATCGGCGGCGGATTCGGGGGCGGGTCCGGGAGGCGGGCCCATTTCGGTGGCGGGCTCAGTGGCGGCATCGGGATCGGGCCGTACACCGAGCTGACCTTCGACTCCGAAGGGGACGTGGACCGGGTCACGCAGGGGGCGGTGGCCCGGATGGAGGCCACGGACCTACTGGTCTTCGCGCACGGCTGGAACAGCGACCGGTCCACGGCGACGCGGCTCTACGACCGGTTCTTCGCCCCCTTCCCGGGCCTGGTGGGCTCGGGAGTGCGCCTGGGCTACGTGGGTGTCGTATGGCCCGCGATGCGGTTCTCCGACGAGCCGATACCGGACTTCGACGCACCCGGCGCACTCGGGGCAACCGGCTGCGGCAGCGCCCTCGATCCCCTCACACGACGGGCGCTCGGGGAGTTCTGGCCGGAGCGGCGGGCGGAGCTGGACCGGGTGGCGGAACTGCTGGAGGAGCGGCCGGACTCGGTGGCCTCCTTCATCGAGTTCGGCGCCCTCGTACGCGAGTTGGCGGGGGTGGACGCGGTACCCGCGGCGGTCGCTCCGGAGGTTCCCGCGATCTTCACGGACGATGTGCTGGAGGTGTGCCGGGCCCTGTCCGTCGCCCTGGTCCGCGCGGGCGGAGCGGACGGAGCGGACGGAGCAGGCGGGGCGGGCGGGGCGGGCGGAGCGGCTGCGGCCGACGCCGGCGATCCCGGTTTCACCGTCGGCGGCGGGCTGCGCGGCCTGTGGGGCGGCGCCAAGGAACTCCTGCGGCAGGCGACGTACTACAAGATGAAGAAGCGGGCGGGCGTGGTCGGTGAGCGCGGTCTCGGCCCCGTGCTGGCACAGCTGGCCGCCACCCGCCCGGCTCTGCGGATCCATCTGATCGGGCACAGCTTCGGGGCACGGGTGGTGTCCTTCTCGCTGCGCGCGGTGCCGGAGCGTGCCCGGTACGTGAAGTCCGTGACCCTGCTCCAGGGAGCCTTCTCCCACTACGCCTTCGCCGACCGGCTGCCGCACGACAAGGGCAACGGCGGCGCCCTGCGCGGTCTCCAGCACCGGGTGGACGGACCGGTGATCGCCTGCCACTCCCCGCACGACTCGGCGCTCAAGGTCTTCTACCCGCTGGCTTCCCGGATGGCAGGGGATTCGGCCGGACTCCTGGGATTCGACGAGCGGTGGGGCGCCATCGGGCACGACGGGGTCCGAGCGGTCCCGGGCGCACCCCGGCTGAGCCTGGACGCCGCCCTGCGCGAGGGGATGCCCGCGGCCGGTTGCGTCAGTGTGGACGCGGGCTCCGTGGTGCGGCGCGGCGGTGCCCCGTCGGGGGCGCACAGCGATATCTGCCACGAGGAACTGGCCCGGCTGGTGGTGAACGCGGGGCGCATGGGGCGCTGACTTCTGGCCATGTGCCACCCGCACGCCTCGACCGCCCCCGCATGCGCCCGGCTCCGACCGGGCATGTTGGGCACATCGGCGGAGGTGATGGTGTGATGGCGGGATTCCGGAGTCTGGCCTACCAGGTGCGCGACGCGCGCAATGACCGGGCCTTGCGGCGCCATTCGCTGCGCCGCTGCCTGGAGCGGTTCGCGCCGTACGGGCACCGGGCCACGTGGTGGCACCTGTGCGACCGGCACGGGATCGCCCCCGAGGACCGGGGGGCCGACCCCCTGCGACTGGTCGCCGCGCTGGAGGAGCTGGAGGACGCGCGGGCGGTCTGGCTGGAGTACGAACGGCAGTTCGCGGAACGGCGCCGGCGGGAGAAGCACCACGGGCTGCGCCGCCCCGAGTGGGCGTGGGGCGGGAGCGGGGACGCGGTGGTGCGGTGCGCGGATCCGGGCGTGCGGCCGGAGGGGACGCTGGGCGAGGTGCTGCGCAGACTGGTGCGGGCCCTGGAGTCGGAGCCGGGGACGGCGTGCCCGGTCTGCGGCGACACCGAACTGCACTGGCCGGAGGTGGCTCCGGTCGGCCCCTGGGCGGGGGCGCTGGCCTGGGACGGGCCGGTGTGCGCGGGCTGCGGGATCGTGGTGCCCAGACCGGCCCTGGCGGACACCGCGACCCTGGCGGACGCCCCCGCGGCGGGGGCCGCGTGACCGCGCTGCCGGCGGTGTCGCTGAACGGCTCGCGGAGCGCCGGTGACGGCCCGGCCGTGCCGATGTCGCCGCGCGCTCTGGCGGAGTCGGCGCTGGCGGCCGTCGCCGCCGGGGCCGGGGAGGTGCTGGTACACCCGCGGACCCCGTGCGGGCGGGAGTCCCTTTCGCCTCGGGTGGTCGGGCCGGTACTGGAGGAGCTGCGGCGCGCGGGGGTCGGCGTAGCCCTGTCGGTACCGGCGGACGTCGCGGCCGAGCCCGATCCGGCGGGGCGGCTGGAGCGGGTGGCCTCGTGGACGGTGCTGCCGGACCGGGCGGTGGTGGACTTCGGGCAGCCGGGAGCCGGGGAGCTGGCGCAGGCCGTGCTGGCCCGCGGTGTCGCGGTGGACGCGGTGGTGCAACTGGGCGGTGCCGCCGGGCCGGAGCCGCTGGCCCGGTTCCTGGCCTGGCCGGTGCGCGAGCCCGGGCCGGTAAGGCTCTCGGCGGAGCTCGCGGAGGCCGATCCGGCTCTGGTGGCGGGGCTGCGCGGGCTGCCGCCGGTGCCGGTGCTGCTGTACGGGCGGGACGGGGCGGCGTGGCCCGTACTGCGGCTGGCGGCGCGGTGCGGTACGGCCGTGCGGACCGGGGTGGGCGATGTGACGCGCCTGCCCGACGGGCGTCCGGCGCGGTCGAATGCCGAACTGGTGGCGGCGGCCCGGGAACTGGTCGCCACGGTCGGGGGCGTTACAGCCGCGAGCCGGTGAGCCTCTCGCCGAAGACGTCGTCCGGGTTGGACAGCGCGCAGGTCTCCATCGAGAGACAGCCGCAGCCGATGCAGTCCGTCAGGTGGTCGCGCAGGCGGCCGAGCCGGCTGATGCGCTCGTCGAGTTCGGTGCGCCAGGCCTCGGAGAGGCGGGCCCAGTCCTCGCGGTTGGGGGTGCGCTCCTCGGGGAGCGTGGCCAGTGCCTCGCGGATGCTGGCCAGCGGGATTCCCACGCGCTGGGCGGCGCGGACGAAGGCCACCCGGCGCAGTGCGTCGCGGGTGTAGCGGCGCTGGTTGCCGGAGGTGCGACGGCTGCTGATCAGGCCCTTGGACTCGTAGAAGTGGAGCGCGGAGACGGCCGCGCCGCTGCGGGCGGACAGCTGACCGACGGTGAGCTCGTGGATTTTCTCGGGAATCTGCGGCACCCGGCCGAGCGTAGTCGGAGGTCCGTTGACATACACATGCGCCCCCCAGCATGCTGAGCAAGCGCTTATTCGTCCGCGGGTCGCCTGTGCGTCGTCGCGAGTCGACCCGTGTGTTGTCCGTGAGTTGTCCGCGAGAGACAGGAGCAGGGCATGGCCGAGCCGAGGGTCTTCACGTCCGCCGAGGAGCTGCACGCCGGGATCGGTGTACCGCTCGGCCCCAGCGGGTGGCTGGAGGTGGACCAGAAGCGGATCGACCTCTTCGCGGACGCCACCGGCGATCACCAGTGGATCCACGTGGACCCGGAGCGCGCCGCGGGCGGACCCTTCGGCTCCACCATCGCGCACGGCTATCTGACCCTGTCCCTGCTGCCCAGCCTCGTGCCGCAGATCATGCGGGTCGAGGGCATGCGGATGGGCCTCAACTACGGTACGAACAAGGTGCGCTTCCCGGCGCCGGTGCCGGTCGGTTCGCGGCTGCGCGGCACCGCCGTGATCACGGAGGTCACGGAGGCGGGCGGCGGCGTGCAGGTCACGGCCACGGTGACGGTCGAGCGCGAGGGCGGCGACAAGCCGGTGTGCGTGGCGGAGTCGGTGTCGCGCTACTACTTCTGAGCGCCCGGCCGCGCGGCCACCATGCGGAGCACGAGGTCGGAGTAGAGCCCGCCGACCTCGTCGGGCGTGCGCTGCCCGGCCACGCTGAACCAGCGGGCCACGTCGATGCACAGCGACAGTACGGCGAGCGTGGTGCCCGGCACGTCGGGGACGTCGAACTCCCCCGCGGCCACCCCGTCGGCGAGGATGCGGCGCACGGCGGCGTCGCTCCGCCGGCGCAGCGCCACGATCTCGGAGCGGTGCTCCGGGGCGAGGGCGTCGAGCTCGTACTGGACCACGCGCGCGGTGGTGTGGTGCGCCGCGTGCCACCGCACGAAGGACCGGACGGCGGCATCGAGCCGGTCTGCGGCGCAGCCGGGACCGTCGGCGGCGACGGTCAGGATCTCCAGCGCCTTGTCGTGGCCGATCCGGCTGATCCGGTGGAGCAGCTCTTCCTTGGTCTTGTAGTGGATGTAGAGCGCGGCCGGACTCATCCCGGCACGGCCCGCGATGTCGCGCGTGGTGGTGGCGTGGTACCCGCGCTCGGCGAAGGCGTCTACGGCGGCGACGAGCAGCCGCCGTGCGGCGTCGGGGGTGACCTCGGACCACGGCCGGTAGCCGTCGACCGTTTCCTCCGCGCTGTCCATCGCTCACTCACCTCTTCGCCGTGTGGAAGTGAACACCCTACCGGAGGGTGAGCAAGCGCTTAGCGTTGCCGAGCGTGCCGGGCCGGCTACTTCGGCGAGAAGGGGTCGTACTCGGCCATGATCTTCTCCATCCTGGCCTGATCCACCCGGCTGACGATCTGCGTGACCTCCTGGCGGTCGCGGATCACCTTGGCGAGGGTGAAGGCCGAGGTGGTGAGGTACAGGACCGCGATGCCGAGGAAGGCCCGGACCCAGCCGTTCGCCTCCAGGTTGTAGATCCCCACGGACACGGCGCCGATGGCGATGCCGAAGGAGGCGACGGCCTGGCCGTAGTACGCCCCCGTGCTCTGCTGCTTGACCGGTGTCTCGTTCATGGGTCGAGCATCGGGCGGGCCGCGCCGGAACACATCCGCACGCGTACTCATACCGGTACTCAGCCGGGCCCGGCCGGACCGGGCACGACTGCGCCCGGCCGGGCTCAGAAGGCGGAAACCCCGGTGCGGGCGCGGCCGATGAGCAGCTTCTGGATCTGGCTGGTGCCCTCGTACAGGGTCATCACGCGGGCGTCGCGCAGCAGTTTGCCCGCCGGGTACTCGTCGATGTAGCCGTACCCGCCGTGCACCTGGAGGGCGTTGCTCGCGGCGCGCACGGCAGCCTCGGAGGCGAAGAGCTTGGCGGTGGAGGACTCGGTGGCGAAGGGCTGCCCGCGGTCGATGAGGTCGGCGACCCGCCAGGTCAGCAGCCGGGCCGCATCCACGTCCACGGATATGTCGGCGATGAGCTCCTGGACCAGTTGGTGGTGGGCTATTGGCTTGCCGAACTGCTCGCGCCGGGCGGCGTACGAGAGCGCCGCGTCCAGGGCCGCCTGCGCGATGCCGACGCAGCCGGCGGCGACCGACATGCGGCCCTTGGCGAGCGCGGACATGGCCACCGAGAAGCCCTTGCCCTCGGGGCCGAGCATCGCGGAGGCGGGCACGCGGACGCCGTCGAGGACGAGCTCGGCGGTGGCCTGGCCGCGCAGGCCGAGCTTGCCGTGGATCTCGCGGCGGGTCAGGCCCGGGCTGTCGGTGGGGACGAGGAAGGCGGATACCCCGCGGTGGCCTGGCTCCTCTCCGGTGCGGGCGAAGAGCAACACCACGTCGGCCCAGGTGCCGTTGGTGATGAACATCTTGCTGCCGTCGAGGACGTATGAGTCCCCCTCGCGCGCGGCCCGGGTGGTGAGGCTGCCGGCGTCGGAGCCGGTACCGGGCTCGGTCAGGCCGAAGCAGCCGAGCGCGTCGCCGGAGCACAGGCGGGGCAGCCAGGCGCGCTTCTGCTCCTCGGTGCCCCAGGCTGCGATGGTCTTGGCGACCAGGCCGAGGGAGACGGAGACGATCCCGCGCACGGCGGAATCACCGCGTCCGAGCTCCTCGGTGACCAGGACGTAGGCGAGGTGGTCGCCGCCGGAGCCGCCGTACTCCTCCGGGACGGTCAGGCCGAGGAAGCCGAGCGCACCCAGCTTCTTCACGATGGCCCGGTCCACGCTCTCGGCGCGGTCCCACTCGGCGGCGTACGGGACGACCTCGCGCTCGGTGAACTCGCGGGCGAGCCGCCGTACGGCGCTCTGCTCCTCGCTCAGCTCCAGATTCACCGGGCACCTCCGGGGCGGGATCGGCGCCTTTAACTAGCACCGGTAGTTTATGGCGGGCAGGCCCTACTATGTGGCGCATGGCCAGACCGCGCAAGCCCCTCCTCAGCCGGGACCGCATCGTCGAGGCGGCCGGCGCCCTGGTGGACACGGAGGGGCTGGAGGCGGTGTCGACGCGGCGGCTGGCAGCCGCGCTCGGAGTCAGCGGGCCCTCGCTCTACAACCACTTCCGCACCAAGGACGAGATCCTGGACGCGGTGGCGGACTCGGTGAGCGCGCGGGTCGACCTGTCGATGTTCGACGGGGGCCGGGACTGGCGGGCGGCCCTGCACGCGTGGGCGCACTCCTACCGGGACGCCCTGTCGGACCACCCGAACATCGTGCCGGTGCTGGCGCGGGGCCCGGGCCGCCGCCCGGCCGGACTCCGGCTGGCCGACGCCGTGTTCGGCGCGATGACGGCAGCCGGATGGCCCCCCGCCCAGGCCACCCGGATCGGCGCCCTGATGCGGTACTTCATCCTGGGCTCGGCGGTGGCCTCCTTCGCCCGGGGTTTCGTGGACGACCGCGCCGCGTACGACCCGGCGGACTACCCCCACCTGGGCCAGGCCCACCTGCTGGCGGAGCGGCAGCACGAGGTCGACGAGGGCGCCTTCGAGACGGGGCTGGCGGCCCTGCTGGACGGCCTGGCCCTCCAGTACGAGGCGCTGCAGGAGACTGCCCGGCCCCCGGGAACCCCGATGTGATCACCGCGGGCGCGGGCCGCCGGCCCCCAGGCGCGGGCCGCCGGACACCCCCTAGAAGACGACGAGGGAGCGGCCGCCCTTGCCCGCGAGCATGGCGTCGAAGGCGGCCGGGATGCCGTCCAGGGTGATGCGGTCGGTGACCAGGGCGCCGAGGTCGAGGCGGCCCGCGCGGACGTGCTCGGCGATCACCGGGAGGTCGCGGGCGGGGTCGCTGTTGCCGTAGACGCAGCCGGTGAGGGTGCGGGCGAAGTGGAAGATCTCCAGGGCGTGGAAGGTGACCTGCTGCTCCTTGCCTCCGATGCCGACGACCGTGGTGCGGCCGCCCCGGCGGGTGGACTCCCAGGCTCCGCGGATGGTCTCCGCCCGGCCGACGCACTCGACGGCGACGTCGGCGCCCTGCCCGCCGGTGAGGGCGCGGATCTGCTTGGCGGTGGTGTCGGAGGCGAGCACGAATTCGGTGGCCCCGGCCGCGCGGGCCAGTTCCTCCTTGGCCGGGGACACGTCGACGGCGATGACCGGGCCCGCCTGCGCGATCCGGGCGGCCTGGAGGGCGGCCAGGCCGACCCCGCCGACGCCGAAGACGGCCACCGACTCGCCCGGGCGGACCTGGGCACTGTGCCGGACGGCCCCGTAGCCGGTGAGGACCGCGCAGCCGAGCAGGGCGGCCTCGGCGAGCGGGATCCCGGCGGGTGCGGGGAGCACGCAACTGGCCGCGACCACGGTCTCCTCGGCGAAGGCGGCCACGTTCAGCCCGGGGTGCAGGGCGGTGCCCTGCGCGTCGTGCGCGTGGACGGCCCCGACCCCGCTGAGCGCCGTGGCGCACAGCCAGACCTCGCCGATCGTGCAGTGGTGGCACCGACCGCAGGAGGGGGCCCAGTTGAGGACCACGCCGTCACCGGGGGCGACGTGGGTGACGCCCTCCCCCACCGCGAGGACCGTGCCCGCACCCTCGTGGCCGAGGACGGCGGGCACGGGGACCCGCATGGTGCCGTTGGTGAGGGAGAGGTCGGAGTGGCACACCCCGGCGGCGGCGAGCCGCACCCGGACCTGCCCGGGGCCGGGCTCCGGCAGCACGATGTCCCGTATCTCCAGCGGGGCTCCGACGGCGGGCAGGACAGCGGCGCGGACCATGGTCGTCATCTCGTCTTTCCGGTACTGGGCGGAGGCAGGACGCGGGCGGCGGGGCGTCTGGCGGGCAGGGCGGGGAGGGCGGGGATCAGAACTGCAGGGACTTGGTCTGGAGGTACTCCGCCAGGCCGTGCGAACCGAGCTCGCGGCCGACTCCCGACTGCTTGTAGCCGCCGAAGGGCGCGAGGATGTTGTAGCGGCCGCCGTTGATGTCCACCTGCCCGGTGTCCATGCGGCGCGCGAAGGCCACGGCCGTCGCCTCGTCGGCGGCCCAGACGGCGCCGCCCAGGCCGTAGACGGTGCCGTTGGCGATGCGCAGGGCCTCATCCTCGTCCTCGTACGGCAGGATCGCGAGCACCGGGCCGAAGATCTCCTCCTGGGCGATGGTCATGTCGGGGGTGACGTCGGCGAACACGGTCGGGGCCACGAAGTACCCCTCCCCGTGCGGCGCGTCCGGACCGCCGACGACCAGGCGCGCGCCTTCCTCGATGCCCTTGGCGATGTAGCCGCGGACGCGCTCGTGCTGCTTGGCGTTGACGACGGGGCCGACGCGGGTGCCGGCCGTGCGGGGGTCGCCGGTGGGGTGCTGGGCCACGGCGGTGGCGGCGAGCTCGACGGCCTCCTCGTACTGGTCCCGGTGGACGAGCATCCGGGTGAGCGCGTTGCAGCTCTGACCGGTGTTGTTCATGACGTGCCCGACGCCCGCCTCGACGGCCTTGGCCAGGTCGGCCCCGGGCAGGATCACATTGGCCGACTTGCCGCCCAGTTCGAGGGCGACCCGCTTGACGGCGGCGCCGGCCGTGGCACCGATCTTCTTCCCGACGGCGGTCGAGCCGGTGAAGGAGACGAGGTCGACTCCCTCGTGCGCGGCCAGGGCCTGCCCGGCGACCGGACCGGTACCGGTCACCAGGTTGAAGACTCCGGCCGGGAGGCCCGCCTCGTGCACGGCCTCGGCGAAGAGCTGTGCGGTCAGCGGGGTGTCCTCGGCCGGCTTGAGGACGAGGGTGCAGCCGGCGGCGAGAGCGGGTGCCACCTTGGCAACGACTTGGTACAGCGGGTAGTTCCAGGGGGTGATGGCCCCGACCACCCCGACCGGCTCCAGGAGGACGGTGGAGTTCCCGATCCGCTCCTCGAAGGCGTACGAGGAGGCGATCTCGATGAAGGAGGAGACCACGGCGATCGAGGCTCCGACGTGCACCGCCTTCGCGAAGCCCAGCGGGGCGCCGAGCTCGGCGGTGACGGTCTCGGTCAGCTCCGCCCTGCGGGCCTGCAGTGCGTCGCGGAGCGCGCCGATCAGGGCGATCCGCTCGGCCGGAGGCGTGGCGGCCCAGCCGGGGAGGGCCGCGCGGGCCGCGCGTACGGCCGCGTCCACGTCCTGCGCGGTACCGGCCGGAACCCGGTCGATCACCTGGCCGTCGGCCGGGTTCACGACCTCGATCAGCTCGCTTCCGGCGGCGGGCCGCCACGCGCCGTCGATGTACATCCCGTCGTAGGCCTTCATGGCATTCCTCCCGAGCACGCACGAGCGCGTGTATCCGACCGACCTCGCGAACACCCTACAAACTAGCGTCGGTAGTTTTTCTCGGCCAGGGGAACCGGACGTCAGATGATGCCGAAAAGCATCCCTGCCGCGAGGACCACGAGGGAGGTCAGGGCCGCCCATTTCACGGTGAATCGGGTGTGGTCGCCGAACTCCACCCTGGCCATGCCGACGAGGACGTAGACGGCCGGAACCAGCGGGCTCGACATGTGCAGCGCCTGGCCGACGAGGGAGGCGCGGGCGATCTCGAGCGGGGAGACCCCGTGGGCGGCGCCGGCCTCCGCCAGGACGGGCAGGACACCGAAGTAGAAGCCGTCGTTGGACATGAAGTAGGTGAGCGGCAGGCTGAGCAGGCCGGTGACCAGGGCCATGTGCGGGCCCATGCCCTCGGGGATGGCGCCGACGAGCCAGTCGGCCATGTGCTTGACCATGCCGGTGCCGGTGAGGACCCCGGTGAAGACGGCGGCGGCGAAGACCATTCCGGCGACGTTCAGGACGTTGTCGGCGTGGGCTGCGATCCGGGCCTTCTGGTCGGGCATGTGCGGGAAGTTGACGGTGAGGGCGAGGGCGGCACCGAGCAGGAACAGCACCGGGATGGGCAGCAGCTCCATGATCATCGCGGTGAGGAGGGCGACGGTCAGGCCGGCATTGAACCAGTACAGGCGCGGGCGCAGGGTGGGACGCTGCGGATCCAGGCCCTGGAAGCCTTCCTCGGGGGCGGGGGCGTCGCCACTTTCGTGGCCGTCGCCGGCGGCCGGACCCGCGGCGGAGGTGCTGGACGCGGTGGATCCGGCAGTGCCGGTGGAGGCCGTGGAGCCGGCGGAGGCGGTGGAGGCCGTGGAGCCCGCGGAGACGGTGGAGGCCGTGGAGCCCGCGGGGCCCTCGGCGGAAGTGAGCGCGGTGACCGCGCCGGGGGCGGCCGGAACCAGCTCCTCCACCGCGGCCGCCCGCTCCGCCCCGCCGGGCAGCGTCAGCATGCCGACCCGGCGGCGCTCCTTCACGCCGAGGACGTACGCCAGGATGAACACGAAGAGCAGACCCACCGCGAGCGCCGGGATCATCGGGACGAAGATGTCGGCGGCGTCGAGCTTGAGGGCGGTGGCGGCACGGGCGGTGGGACCGCCCCAGGGAAGGGTGTTCATGACGCCGTTGGCCGTGGCCGCCACGCCCGTCATGACCACCAGGCTCAGACCGAGCCGCTTGTAGAGCGGGTACATGGCCGAGACGGTGATCATGAAGGTGGTCGATCCGTCGCCGTCGAGCGAGACGATCGCGGCGAGGACGGCGGTACCGACCACCACCCGCATCGGGTCCGCCTTGCAGAAGCGCAGGATGCCGCGGACGATCGGGTCGAAGAGGCCGACGTCGATCATCACGCCGAAGTAGACGATGGCGAACATCAGCATGGCCGCGGTCGGAGCGAGCTTGCCGACACCATCGATGACGTAGTCGCCGAGGTGCGCTCCCTTGCCTGCGAACACGCAGAAGAGTGCGGGGATGAGGACGAGCGCCGCGATGGGCGACATTTTCTTCATCATGATCAGGACCAGGAAGGTCGCGATCATGGCAAAGCCGAGGAAGGTCAGCATGTGGGGAAGGTAGGTGCCTCCTCATTGCGCCAACAAGACGTCCGGGCGTGAGCAATACGAGCAAAACCCCAGCTCAGGACAGGGGTGTGAGCTCGACGGGGAAGCCGTTGAGCACCGCCGTGCCGGACAGCCGGTCCAGGCGGGAGCCGTCGAGCAGCTGGTTGACGTTGGCGCCGGGCACCGCGGCGGCCACCGAGAGCCGAGAACCGGCGCGATCGTGGCCCCAGCCGTGCGGGAGGCTCACCACCCCGCTGCGGACGCTGTCGGTGACCTCGACGGGCACCTCCAGGCTCCCGCCGTCGGCGGTGACCCTGGCCCGTCCTCCGTGGACGAGCCCCAGCCGGTCCGCGTCCTGCGGATGGACCTGGAGGGTGCAGCGGTTGGAACCTCCGGTGAGGGCCGGGACGTTGTGCAACCAGCTGTTGTTGGACCGCAGATGGCGGCGGCCCACGAGCACCAGGGCGGCGGGGCGGTCGGCGAGCGCCGCGCGCAGCCTGGGGAGTTCGGCCGCGATCGGGTCCGGGAGCAGCTCGATCCTGCCGCTGCGGGTCTTCAGCACCCCCGGGAGCCGGGGCCGCAGCGGGCCGAGGTCGATGCCGTGCGGGGCCTGCCGCAGATCTTCGAGGGTCAGGTCGTACGGGCCCGTGCGCAGCATCAGGTCGAGCCGCCGCTCGGGTCCGGTGCGGCCGGTGAGCATCCGGCCGAGCTGCTGCGGGTCGCCGCCGTGGAACGGCGAGCGGGGGTCGGTGACGGCCCGGGCCAGACTGTCGGCGATGACGCGCTCGTCGACGGCCTCCGGCGGAGCCCCGTGCAGGCCGGAGGCGGCGAGGATCAGGCGCGCATGGATTTCGCACTCGTCCATGCTCCCCTCGTCCAGCGGGACGGCGGCGGGCGAGTAGCGGGCCTGGTTGCGCACGGCGAACCCGTTGAACGCGAAGTCGAAGTGCGCGCTCCGGGAGGGCGGCGGCGGTGGCAGGACGACATGCGCGTGGCGTGAGGTCTCGTTCAGGTACGGGTCGACCGAGACCATGAAGTCGAGGCCGGCCAGTGCCCGGTCAAGCCGGTCGCCGTCGGGTGCGGACAGGACCGGGTTGGCGGCGATGGCGAGCAGGACCCGGATCCGCCCGTCCCCGGGGGTCTCGATCTCCTCGGCGAGCGCGGCCATGGGCAACTCGCCCTTGACCTCGGGGTGGCCGGCCACCCGGCTCGACCAGCGGCCGAGCACGAATCCCTTGCCCGGGCCCGCGGGCCGGACCGCGGGGGCCGTCGCGGAGAGCGGGAAGAGGGCTCCGCCCGGCCGGTCGAGGTTGCCGGTGAGGATGTTCAGTACGTCGACCAGCCAGCTCGCGAGCGTGCCGAACTCGACGGTGCAGCTGCCGATCCGCGCATAGACGGCGGCCGTGGGCGCGGCCGCGAGCTCGCGTGCGAGGGTGCGGATCTCGTCGGCCCTGAGGTCGCATGCGGGTGCGACGGCCTCAGGAGTGAAACTCCCGAGCGCGGCGCCGAGTTCCCCGATGCCCTCGCTGTGTTCCTCCAGTGCCCCGGGGGCGGCGAGCTTCTCCTCGATCAGGGTGTGCGCGAGTGCGGCGAGCAGCAGGGCGTCGCTGCCGGGGCGCGGTGCGAGGTGGCGGTCGGCGAGCGCGGCGGTGCGCGTCCGGCGCGGGTCGACGACGACCAGGGTGCCGCCACGGGCCCGCAGGGCCTTGAGCCGGCCCGGGAAGTCGGGCGCGGTGCACAGGGAGCCGTTGGACTCGACCGGGTTCGCGCCCAGGAGCAGCAGGAAGTCGGTCCGGTCGAGGTCGGGGACCGGGATGGCGAAGGGGTCGCCGAAGAGCAGACCGCTGGAGACGTGCTTGGGCATCTGGTCGAGCGTGCTGGCGGTGAAGAGGTTGCGGGTACCGAGGGCCTTGAGGAGCAGCGGCGGGTAGAGGGCTCCGGCCATGGTGTGGACGTTCGGGTTGCCGAGCACGACGCCGGCCGACTGGGCCCCGTACTCCCGGACCAGCGGGGGAACGGCGGCCGCGATGGCGTCGAAGGCCTCCTCCCAGGTCGCCTCGCGCAGTCGGCCGTCGCGGCGGACGAGGGGGCCGCGCAACCGGTCGGGGTCGGAGTCCAGCGCCCCGAAGGCGGCTCCCTTGGGACAGATGAAGCCGCGGCTGAAGACGTCCTCGCGGTCGCCGCGGGCGCCGGTGACCACGCCGTCCGCGAGGGTGAGGGTGAGGCCGCAGGTGGCTTCGCAGAGCGGACAGATGCGCAGGGCGGTGCGGGACATGGGCCCTCCTGGGGCGGCGGTCTGCGGCACGGGCACGCGGGTGCACTGAGGATACCGACCGGTACGCATGGAGGGGAGGGGTGTGCGGGACCGAGTGGGTCAGGGCGCCCGGGAGCCCGCCCGGCAGCGGCAGCCGGAAGGGAAGTGGCTCAGTCCAGCACGCGCGCGAGATAGGCGTGCATCATCGCGCGGGTCTCGGCGACGATGCCGGGATCCCCGGCCGGGTCTGCCCGGAAGGCGAGCTGTATGAGTGCGTCGGTGGCCTCGACGGCGACGAGGACGGCCCGCTCCAGGGTGGCGTCGGGGGTCAGCCCGAGGTGCGCGGAGAGCAGTTCGGTCAGGCGGGCGGCGACCTGGTGGTTGGGGTCCGCCTCCGGCCCCTCGGCCGGCGGCGCCGGCACGCCGAAGTCGACGAGCGCGAAGCCGGGCACACTGCGCTTCATGGCGAGGTACTCGTCCAGTACCGCGTCCACGACGGGCCGCCAGTGGGTGGCCGGGAGGTCGGCGAGCCGGACCGCGATGCCGTCGACGTAACGGTCCAGATTGCGGTGGGCGAGGGCAATGGCCATGGCCCGCTTGTTGCCGAAGAAGCGGTAGACGGAGCCGATCGGCACGCCCGCGCGCAGGGCGACGGCGCGGGTGCTGAGGTTCTCGTACCCGGTCTCGTCCAGCAGCTCGGCGCAGGCGTCGAGGATCCGGGCGAGCCGGTCGGCGCTGCGCTGCTGGATGGGCGTACGGCGCAGGGAGTGGGCGGGAGGCACGGGGTCCATCATGCCGCTCCTCGCTTCGCGGTTCGGCGGGGGCCTCGGTTCAGTTCAGCAGAAGTCCGATCCCCCCGATGGTGTAAGTGATCATCAGCGCCAGCAGCGGCAGCTGGCCGGCCACCGCCCTGGCGGGCGGGAAGAGGCGTACGGAACGGTCGTGGGCCGCGACGACGCCGAGCACGTGACCGGTGACGACGGCGATGACCTGGAGGGCGGCGAGGCCGCCGGGACCCAGTGGCGGCAAGGGTTCTGGGGCGTTGTCAGTGCCGAGTGCCATGATTACTGTGCGTGGTCCTTCGACTACCAGGAGGGAGAAGTAGTGGGCGATGAGATAGCCGAGCGCGATCGGCACGAGTGAGTGCGCGAAGGCGGTCAGCGGGCCGGGGTGCGGGCCGCTGACGAGGCGGGTGGCCGCGGCGCAGAGGCAGTAGAGGGTGGCGACGAGGGCGATGGAACCGAGGAGTCCAAGGGTGGCCGTGGGGGTGCGGCCGAGGGAGGAGGTCTGCAGGGTATTGATCCACGACGGGTTGTCGGAGAAGCCGTCGTAGGCGGTGGATCCGAGCAGGGCGCAGACGGTGGCGACGAGTCCGGGCCGCTCGGGTGTCGCGTCGAGTCCGTGGAAGGGGTTACGGAGAACGAGGCGGCCGTCGCTACGACGGCCGAGGGGGGAGAGCCGGGCGAAGAGGGCTGAGTACGCCTCGAAGGCGTCGCCGTCGTCGAACCAGCGCTCGCCGAAGCGGGCGGCGAGCAGCAGTTGGGCGGTGGCGTAGGCGGTGATGGCAATCAGGAGGGTGGTGGTGGATGCGGGATCGGGAGCGACGAGTTCGAGCCAGGTGAAGCCGAACAGCCCTGCGGCGGCGGGCCACTGGCCGAGCCGGGCGGGAAGGGGGCGGCCGGGGCCGCGGCGGAGCGGGATCCGGGAGAGCAGGCGGTGCAGGGTGCGGAGCGGGTTGAGCAGCCGCCAGACGGGGCCGAGGAGGAGGGAGGCGGGGACGAGTCCGACCCAGAGGAGGACGTAGACGGCGCCGGGAGCGGGGTTGAACGCGGGGTCGTCGGGACCGAGGAGGAGGTGGAGCAGGACGGCTGAGGCGAAGGCGAGTCCCAGTCCGCGCAGGACGGTTCGGGTGGCGGGCGCGTCGGCCACCCGCTGAAGGGCGGCGGGCAGGGCGAGGCCCGAGCGCTCCCCGCGGAAGCGGGAGGTGGACCAGAGCAGGCCGAGCGCGAGGAAGGAGACGAACAGCGCGGCGAAGGCACCGGCGAAGGCGTAGAAGGGAGAGATCGGCAGATCGTGCTGGGACCCGATCCCGTGCGCGAGCGAGGTGAGCGGATCGGCCGGGTGCAGGACCACGCCCCGGCCATGGCCACCCTCGCCGGCGCCCGGGGCGAGGCCCGGCGCGAGGGGGCTCACCACCGGCCCGCCCACGGCAGTGCCGCGCCGACGATGCGGTGCGGCCGCCCGGCCCCCGGCCCGAGTCCGGGCACCCGGACCGGGGCGACGGGCGGGAACGCCGGCGGAACGCCGGGGGCGGATGCGGATGCGGATGCCGGTACGGGTGCGGGTGCGGACCAGGGCTCGGACCCGGGTGCGGGTGCGGGGGCGGGTGCGGGGGCGGGTGCGGGGGCGGGTGCACGCCAAGGCTCGGACCCGGGCCCAGGCACGGGCACGGGTTCGGATCCGGATCCGGACGCCGGCCCGGACACGAGCCCGGGTGCGGGCCGGGACACGGGCCCGGACGCGGGCCGGGGTCGGGGTCGGTTCATCGGACGAGGAGTTGGGTCAGGACGAGGCTGGACTCGTGGGTCTCGACCTCGAAGAGGCCCGTGCGGTCGGCCGTCAGGATCAGGGTGGCCTCCTGGCCTGCCGGCAGGGCGAGTTCCTTGTCGTAGCCGTGGACGTGCAAGGTGTCCGCGCGGTCGCTGGTGACGCGCAGGGCCACTCGCTCCCCGCGCCGCAGCTCGGTGCGGGCGGGGGCGGGGCTGACCTTGCCGTCCCGGACGGTGATGGTGACCGTGCGGTCGGCCTGCTCCGGCGCCGGTTTCGGGCTCGGGGCCTCGCCGTGACCGTGTCCGCCCGGCTGGCCCGCGGCGGTGGCGGTGAGCTGGGCCGTGCCCTCGACCGGCTTGCCCGACACCGCCCAGGCGGTGTGGTCGTCCGCGTACAGGCGGACGGTCAGGGTGTGCGCGCCCTCGGGGACCTGCGCCGCGGGCAGGTGGAACCAGGGGCCGTACAGCCGGGCCAGCTTGCGGCCGTCGAGCTCCAGGTGGGCGTGGCCCGCGCCCGGGAGGGCGGCGCCTCCGGTGCTGTCGGGGGTGAAGCGGTAGTTCTGCACCGCCAGTTGGAGGTTCCAGCCGTCCTCGGAGTCCGGCCGGACGGTCAGCTGGACCTCCGGCGCGCCCCCGGTCGGGACCTCGCGGAGCCGGTGGCCGGTGGCGTCGGTGGCGGTGAGCAGGGTGCCCACACTGCCGGAGGCCTGTTCGTGGCTGGTGCCGGGCTTGTGGTGGGTGGTGGCCCGCCCGCCGCAGCCCGTCGCCGCGCCGCCCGCGAGGAGCAGAGAGAGGGCGAGCAGGGCCGCGGCGCGGGCGGTTCGGCGGAGCCCGCGGGCCGCGCGGGGCGGCGTACCGCAGACGTCGCACCGGTTGGCGTCCTCGGGCCGGTCGTCGGGCCGGTGGTCCGGGTGGTGGTCGGGGCAGTCGTCGGGCCGGTCGGTCACGGCTGGCCTCCTGCGGTCGGCGCGGCCTGGGCGGGGGTCACGGCGCGGGGTCCCGGTTCGCCGGGGGCTCGGGGGCCGCCGGGGGCTCGGGGGCCGCCGCGCGCAGCACCGGGGCGGGGCCCGCAGGAACCGGGGCGCGGTCGCCCGCGGGGTCGTCGCCCGGGCCGGACGGGTGGGCCGGGGTGCCCGGGCGGGCCGAGGCCACCACCGCCCACAGGACCCAGATCACGGCGATCAGGGCGCGGACCCAGGCGGGGCTCAGGGGGGTCCAGGGGATCATCAGGACCGCCTTGTCGAAGGCGTCCAGCAGGGTGAGCCCGGCCAGCAGCAGCGTCAGGCGGGCCAGCCAGGGGCGGCTGGTGCGCAGGACCAGGCCGACGCCCGTCCACCACAGGCCGAGCAGCAGGAGGGCGATCGCCGGGACGAAGGTGGCGGTCAGGGCCGTCGTGGAGCCGGCCACGTCCAGGGCCAGGCCCGCCAGTCCGGCCAGCGAAGCTGCCGTGCCCAGGCGCGATCGGCGCAGCCGGCGCCACCACAGGACCCCGCCGACCAGCAGCAGCACCGCGGACACGGCGAGCGCGAGCTGGGTCTCCACGCGTTCCGGGCCGCGCGCGCCGTACCAGTCGCAGCCGGCCGGGAGTTTGCGCGCCTGGACGTTGTAGTCCGCGCAGACGAGGAGTTGGACCAGCTTGACCGGTTCGCCGACCAGCCGCGCCGACGCCCCCGAGACCGCGCCCCGGCGGTCACCGCACTGCGGGACCGTGCCCGGGGTGGAGCCGTCGGGTCCGTCCTGCCAGCAGTTGCCGCGGCCCTGGCCGTCCCACCACACGTCCATGCCGTTGGGGCGGGCGGCGCCGGACCTGTCCTTGCCCATGACGTTCCCGGCGTACCGGTTGTGGTGGGAGGTGTCCGTCTGCTTCGACCACGCCTCCTCGCCGCGGATGAAGGCGGGGACCGCGCTGAGGAAGAAGCCCGCGCGCCGGTGTCCGTACACCCAGTTGCCCTCGTAGAGGTTCCAGTTGCCGCCCGCGGTGATGATGCCGGTTCCCGGGGGCATGGAGATCTGCGGGCAGACGACGCCGCGCTCGTAGCCGCGCTCGATCGGCGGCTTGGCGCAGGTGCCGTCGGCGACGTGGCCGTAGTAGTCCTGGTTGTTGTCGTGGATCAGGTTCCGCTCGAATTTGGCGTGGTTCTGGGGGAGCCCGGGGTGCCCCGGGAAGGCGCTGTCCATCGAGGCGCCGCCCATGTTCTGGTCGAACTCGTTGTCGTGCACCCACACCGAGTCGCCCGCGGTGCCGGAGTACCCGACCATGTTGTGGTGGCTGCGGCAGCCGGTGATCTCGATGGAGTAGCGGGGGACCTCGTAGCCGCGGCCGTCGTTGATGTTCGAGGCGCTGCCCGGGTAGATGCCGGAGTCGCCGTTCCCGTACGACTCGCAGTTCTTGTAGAGCCCGTGATCGCTGGCGAAGGTCAGGAAGCCGTACTCGTCGTTCCAGCGGGTCAGCACGTCGTCGATGACGAAGCCGTCGCCCGCCAGCACGTACAGCGAGTTGAAGGTGGTGCGCTGGGCGGTGAAGTTGCGGAAGTAGATGCCATTGGACTTGTCCGCGCGGATGGCGTTCAGCTTCTGGTACTTGGCGTCGACGACCACGTCGAGCCGTGACGCGCCCGTGCCCTCGATCTGCAGGTTCGTCTTGCCGAGGATCGCGACGAGGTTCTGGTTGTGCCGGCACTGCACCTGCTGCTCGTAGGTCAGGATCTGGTAGCCGAGCGAGGACTCGGGGGCCTTCAGCGCGGCGCACTCCCCCGTCGGTTTGGGGAGCGAGGGCTCCTCCTCGTACAGGCCGGGGAGGATCGCGATGTTCATTCCGGGCCGGTCGACGGCGTCGACGGCCTCCTGGAGGTGCCGGTAGCCGCTCTTCTCGCACCGCTCGTAGAGGGCGAGGTTGCGCTGCCTGAGCTCTTCGGGGAAGGCGGATATCCGGCGTTCGAAGGCGGGCCGGTCGGTCTTGCAGACGATCAGGTCGGGCTCCGCGCTGCGGTACTCGGGTACCGATCCGGAGCCGTCGGGGAGGGTGACGGGGCGCTCCTCGTGCGCGACGGCGACGGGCGCGGCGACGAGGAGGGACACGAGAGCGAGGAGGGCGGCGAGGAGCGCCGCCGGCACGGCAGGGAACCTGCGGGTCCACGACATGCGCGTGAGAGTAGAGCATTGTTCATCTTTTGGGATCCCCCTCGACCGAATCCGCGTTCGCGTCCGGCCACCGCGCACCCTCCCGCACCCGTCCCCCGGCCGACCGCCGATCCGCCGTTGACGTGCGGGCCGCGGAATCCTACTGTCACCCATAGGATTCCTTCGACGGAGCGGGAGCAGCACATGAGCGAGCAGGCCAGGAAGACGGCAGAGGCACTGGAGTACCTCACCGGCTTCGGCAACGAGCACAGCTCGGAGGCCGTCCCCGGCGCACTGCCGATCGGCCGGAACTCGCCGCAGCGCGCCCCCCTCGGCCTCTACGCCGAGCAGCTCAGCGGCAGCGCCTTCACCGAGCCCCGCACCCACAACCGCCGCTCGTGGCTCTACCGGATCCGCCCCTCGGCCGCGCACCCGCCCTTCACCCGGATCGACAACGGGGCCCTGCGCTCCGCCCCCTTCACCGAGGCCGTACCGGACCCCAACCGGCTCCGCTGGAACCCGCTGCCCGACCCGGCCGCCGGCACCGACTTCCTGTCCGGCCTGTGGACCCTCGGCGGCAACGGCGACGCCGCCCAGCGCGCCGGCATGGCCATCCACCTCTACGCCGCCAACGCCGACATGACCGACCGGGTCTTCAGCGACTCCGACGGCGAGCTGCTGATCGTCCCCGAGCGCGGTGGACTGCTCCTGCGCACCGAGCTGGGGCTGCTCGCCGCCCGCCCGGGCGACATGGCCATCGTCCCCCGCGGCGTCCGCTTCCGCGTCGAGCTGCTGGACGCCGACGCCCGCGGCTACGTCTGCGAGAACTACGGCCAGCCCTTCGAGCTGCCGAACCTGGGCCCGATCGGCGCCAACGGCCTCGCCGCCGCACGGGACTTCCAGGCCCCCGTGGCCGCGTACGAGGACATCGAGCGCCCGACCGAGGTGATCAACAAGTTCTGCGGCAACCTCTGGTCCGCCACCTACGAGCACTCCCCGCTCGACGTGGTCGCCTGGCACGGCAGCCACGTCCCGTACGTGTACGACATGCGCCGCTTCAACGTCCTGGGTTCCATCAGCTACGACCACCCGGACCCGTCGATCTTCACGGTCCTGACCTCGCCCTCCGACACCCCGGGGCTGGCGGGCGTGGACTTCGTGGTCTTCGCCCCGCGCTGGCTGGTCGGCGAGGACACCTTCCGTCCGCCCTACTTCCACCGCAACGTGATGAGCGAGTACATGGGCCTCATCGAGGGCGCCTACGACGCCAAGGCCGAGGGCTTCGTCCCCGGCGGCGGGTCGCTCCACAACATGATGTCCGCGCACGGCCCCGACCACGAGACCTTCGACCGCGCCAGTGCCGCCGAGCTGAAGCCGCAGAAGATCGACGACGGTCTGGCCTTCATGTTCGAGACCCGCTGGCCGATCACCGCCACCGCGCAGGCGGCCGGTGCGGACCACCTGCAGCGCGGCTACGACGACGTGTGGCAGGGTCTGCAGCGCCACTTCCGCGCCTGACCTGCACTGCATACCCTGCATGCGCAGCACGTCACCCCTGTCCAGCCGTTCGGAGATCCACCCGTGACCGCCTTCGCCCCCGACTCGCTGGTCCTGAACCGGAAGCTGCCTCTCTGGTATCAGGTGTCGCAGTCACTGCGCGCCTCGATACTGGGACGCACCCCGGACGCCTCGCTGCGCCTGCCCACCGAGGAGCAGCTCGCCGGGCACTACGGGGTGAGCGTGCTGACCATGCGGCAGGCGCTCAAGGAGCTGGAGGGCGAGGGCCTGATCAGCCGGCACCGGCGGCGCGGCACCTTCATCGAGCCGGGCGCGCTGCGCAGCACACCGGTCCGGCTGCTGGGCTCGGTCGACGCGATCGTGGCCCAGCAGTCGGGCGACCGGACGACGGTCCTCGGGCACGGCCGGACGGCCGTGTCCGGGGAGCTGCTGGAGCACTTCCCGGAGACGCCCGAGGTGGTCACGTACCGAAGGCTGCGCCACGACCGGGAGAGCGGCGAGCCGACCAACTGGGCGGAGAACGCGGTCCTCCCGGAGTTCGCCGAGGCGGTGGACCTCGCCGATCTCGAACGCTGGCCGATGACGAAGGTCCTGCGGGACATCGTGGGGGTGCGCATCAGCCGGATCACGGACACGGTGGAGGCGCGCCTCGCGGACCCGGAGACGGCCGAGCTGCTCCAGGTCCCGCTGCTGAGCCCGATCCTGCACTACACGGGCGTCACCTACGACGAGGACGGGCGGGTGGTGGACGTGGCCCGGATCCGCTACCGCGGCGACCGGTTCTCCTTCACCGTGACGGTCGACGCGCACTGACCGCGCGCCGCACTCCCGAACCCGCACCGACCGCGTACTGACCGCGCACCGCGCTGCCCGACCGCTGCCCGACCGCTGCCCGACCGCCGCCCGACCGCGCGGCTACTTCTCGTCGTCCTCCCTGCTGCGTTCGCCCTCCGCCTGGGACGGCGTGGTCCGCATCGTCTGGGGGTGCCGCTGCTTGCGCTGCGCCTCGTCCATGTCCTCGTCGAGGCGCTCGCCCTCGGCCTGCGACGGGGTCGTGTATTCGTCGTACTGGCTCATGACCGCCTCCTCGGTCGATACCGTACTTATACGTATATAAGGAGCGTAGCTCTTCGGCCTGGACGCAGCCCGGCCATCGGATCCCGTCGCTACCATCGGCGGCGTGAGCGAAGACGTACCGCTGCTTGAGGATCTGATGCCCTGGGCCGTGGGCGGCCTGCGCCTGGGCCGGGACTGGGTGGCCGCACCCGATCCGGCGGCCCTGCGCGCCCGCTGGGCCGCCCTGACCGGCTCCGAAGGGGCCGAGCGGGAACGGCTGTTCCGCCCGAGCCGCAGCCGCAGGCCCGACGCCGGAGCGGCCGCGCTGCCGGGGCAGCGCTCGGCGGCCACGGCCCGCTTCGCCGACGCCCCCGGCCCCTGCCCCGACCCCGTACGGGTGCTCCGCGAGCCCTTCGACGAGCAGTGGCTGCTGCCGGACCAGCGGCTGATCGACGTGGCCCGCCCCGAGCTCTGGCGGGTCCGGGACGATCACCAGCTGTTCCTCGTCGGGACCCCGGATCCGCTGGTCACCGCGCACCTCCCGGTCGGCCGCCTCGGCCGGATCCGGCCCCTGCACCGGCGCCCCGGCGGCGCCGAGCCCAATCTCGCCCCCGGCCTGCTGCCCCTGCTGGGCGCGCGCCAGGGCGGCCGGGTCACCCCCGAGGACGTCCTGTGCTGGATCCTCGCGGCGGGCCGACCGGGCCCGCGCGGGTACGAGGTCCCGCTCGCCGCCGACCCCGCGCACTGGCGGGCCGGGCTGGAGCTGGGCCACCGGCTGCTCACCGTGCAGGTGCGCGGGGTGCGCGGCGGTGAGCCGCCCCGGCTGCCGGGCGGCCGGCGCCCCTACGTCCGCTCGGCGGTCACGGGCTGGCCGCGCGAGCTCGCGTACGACGCCGGGAGCGAGACGCTGAGCCTGGGGGGCGGGACGGTGTCCCCGGTGCCGGCCGGGGCCTGGGAGTACGAGGCGCAGGGCGTACGGGTGCTTCCGGCCTGGTTCGCCGCCCGTACCGCGCACCGCGGCCCGGAAGCCGACGGTCTGGCGGCGCTGGGGCCCGCCGAGTGGCCGCAGAGCTGGACCTCGGAACTGCTGGCCCTGGTGACCACCTTGGCACTGCTGGCCGAACTGTCCGCGGAGCGGGCGGCGTTCGAACCCGGGCCGGGACTGCCGGCCGCGGCCCTGCGCGCGGCCGGGGTGCTGCCGCCACCGGCCTGGGCCCGGCGCCCGGCTTCGGTGCTGGACCACCAGGAGGAGGGTCCCGGCGGGCAGTTCGCGCTCCTCTGAGGGCCCTTGGCGGTGCCGGCCCGACGCGGGCCCGCCCTCCCCGCCGCGCCACCACGCCTCCCCGCTCCCTCTACGCCTCCCAGGCCCCCAGGAGCCGGGACATCGAGCGGTCGAAGACCTCGGCCATGTCGAGCCCGGCGCCCGGGACCGGCCCGCCGCCGGCGAGGGCCGCCGCCAGCCGCGGGTACTCCCCGGTGGCCAGCCGGGAGCCGAGCCAGGCCGTCCGTACGCGCTGCTCCTCCGCCTCGCTCCAGGGCAGCGAGCGGGCCCGCTCGGCCAGCGCCAGCTCGCTGGCCACGAAAGTCGCGGCGGCGCCGTTGACGGCGGCGACGAGTTCCAGCTTCTCGCCGTCCGGCACGTCGAGCGGAACGAGGCAGTCCAGGCTGTACTCCAGGTAGCGCAGGGCGTTCGGGCCGAAGCCGTACACGGGGCTCAGCAGGCGCGGCAGCCACGGGTGGCGGTGCATCAGCGCCCGCGTCCGGCGGGCCAGCGCGAGCAGATCGGCCCGCCAGTCACCGGTGGGCGGCGGGAGCTCGTACTCCCCGCTGACCGCGTCGACCATCAGCTCGTACAGGTCCTCCTTGCGCGGCACGTAGTTGTAGAGGGACATCGTCCCGGCGCCGATCCCGGCCGCCACGCGCCGCATGGAGACGGCTTCGATCCCCTCCTCGTCGGCGATCCGCACCGCCTCGGACGCGATCGACTCGCGGCTGTGCGCGGGCCTGGGTCCGCGGCCGGCCCGCCGGGGGCGGGACCAGATCACTTCGGGTTCTGCGGGTCGCCCGCCGGCTGTCATGGCTCAGATCACCTCGTCGTCTCGCCACCATCTTAGTTACGTACGCCGTACGTAGTGCGGTACGGTGGCGCACATGACTACTACGTACGCTGTACTTAGTGAGGGTCTGGAGAAGAGCTACGGGGAGATCCGCGCCCTGCGCGGCCTCGACCTCGCCGTCCCCGAGGGCACGGTCTGCGGCCTCCTCGGCCCCAACGGCGCGGGCAAGACCACCGCCGTGCGGATCCTCACCACGCTCACCGCACCCACCGGCGGCCGCGCCCTCGTCGCCGGTCACGACGTCACCCGGGATCCCGCCGCCGTACGCCGCGCCATCGGCGTCACCGGCCAGTACGCCTCCGTCGACGGGGACCTGACCGGCCGTGAGAACCTCCGGCTCTTCGCCAGGCTGGCCGGGCTGCGCGGCGCCGCGGGCCGGGCCCGCGCCGACGAGCTGCTGGAGCGGTTCGGGCTCGGCGAAGCCGCCGACCGGGTGGCCGGCAGCTGGTCCGGCGGCATGAAGCGGCGCCTCGACCTGGCCGCCGGTCTGATCACCCGCCCCCGCGTGCTGTTCCTCGACGAGCCCACCACCGGCCTGGACCCGGCGGCCCGCGAACAGATCTGGACGGCGGTACGGGCCCTGGCCGAAGGGGGCACCACGGTGCTGCTCACCACCCAGTACCTGGAGGAGGCCGACCGGCTCGCCGACGAGATCGTGGTCGTCGACGGCGGACGGGTCGCCGCCACCGGCACTCCGGCCCTGCTCAAGGCCCGGATCGGCGCCCACGCCGAGGTGACCGTCGCGGCGCGCGCAGCGGTCGGGCGCGCCGCCGCCGTACTCGACCGGCTCACCGGCGGCCGGCCCGTGCTCGACGAGGAGCGGCTGACCGTCGGCGTCACCGTCCTCGACGGCGGCCTCACCCTGCCGCGGATCATCCGGGAACTCGACACCGCCGGCGTCCCGGTGACGGACGCGAGCCTGCGCCCGCCCACCCTCGACGAGGTGTTCCTGCGCCTCACCGGGGCCCGCACCACCCCTGCCCCTGCCCCTGCCCCCACCCCCACCCCCGACGCCGACGCCGACGCCGACGCCGACCAGGAGTACGCCGCATGAGCACCCTGCTGTCCGACGGCGGAGCCGTCCTCACCCGTCAGCTCCAGAAGGCCCGGCACGCCCCCGCGCTGCTGGTCCTGACCCAGACCATGCCGATCACCATGCTGCTGTTCTTCGGCTACGTCTTCGGCAGCGCGCTCGCCATGCCGGGCGCCGAGTACCGGGAGTTCCTGGTCCCCGGACTGCTCGCCGCCACCGCCGCGAACGGGCTGATGACCGGCACGTTCACGGCCGCGCAGGACGCCCACCGCGGGGTGATGGACCGCTTCCGGACCCTGCCGATGAGCCGCACCGCCGTACCGCTCGGACAGACGGCCGCCGACCTGCTGACGACCGGCGCGTCGATGGTGCCGCTGATGCTGGTGGGGCTGGCGATGGGCTGGCGCATCGAGAACGGGCTGCCCGGCGCGCTGGGGGCCCTGGGCGTCCTGCTGCTGTTCCGCTTCGCCACCGCCTGGGTGGGCACCTACCTCGGCCTCCTGAGCAGCAGCGAGGAGGCGGCCGGCCAGCTCGGCAGCGCCACCTTCGTCCTGCCGATGCTCTCCAGCGCGTACCTGCCGACCGCGGGGCTGCCCGGGTGGCTGCGGGCGGTGGCGGAGTGGAACCCGATCAGCGCCGTCGCCACCGCCGTGCGCGAGCTGTGCGGGAACGCCGGGGGCGAGGCCGCGGCGGGCGCCGCCTGGCCCGCCGCGCACCCCGTGGCCGGGTCCCTGCTGTGGTCGGTGCTCCTGCTGGCGCTGTTCGTCCCGCTGGCCACGCGCCGGTTCGCCCGCGGCGCCCGGTAGCGGCGGCAGCACCGCCGGCGCCGACAGCGCCGGGCAGCGGTCGTCATATGTGATCAATGGCGCGCATCGCCGCCGGTGTGGTGACAGCAGCCCTCCGACCAGGTAGGCAGGGCCCATGGCTACCGAACCGCTCCCCCTGGACGGCATCACCGTCGTCGCCGTCGAACAGGCCGTCTCGGCCCCCTTCGCCACCCGCCAGCTCGCCGACCTCGGCGCCCGGGTGATCAAGGTCGAGCGCCCCGACGGCGGCGACTTCGCCCGCGCCTACGACACGGCCGCACACGGCCTCGCCTCGCACTTCGTCTGGGCCAACCGCGGCAAGGAGTCGATCGCGCTCGACCTGAAGGACCCGCGCGGCCGGGAGGTCCTGCACGCACTGCTGGCCGGGGCGGACGTCTTCGTGCAGAACCTCGCGCAGGGAGCCGCCGCCCGGCTCGGGCTCGACTCGGCCGCGCTGTGCGCGCGTTACCCGCGGCTGGTCGCCGTGGACGTCTCCGGCTACGGCGCCGAGGGCCCGTACGCCCACAAGCGCGCCTACGACATGCTCGTGCAGTGCGAGGCGGGCCTGGTGTCGGTGACCGGCACCCCCGAGCAGCCGGTCAAGGCGGGGATCCCGGCGGCGGACATCGCCGCGGCCATGTACGCCTTCTCGGGGGTCCTGGCGGCCCTGCTGCGCCGCGGGGTCACCGGGCGCGGAGGCAGGGTGGAGGTGTCGATGCTCGACGCGCTCGCCGAATGGATGGGTCACCCGCTGCACCACACGATGCACGGCGGACAGCAGCCCGTGCGCACCGGCCTCGCGCACGCGGTGATCGCGCCCTACGACGCCTATCCGACGGCCGACGGGGACCGGGTGCTGCTGTCGGTGCAGAACGACCGCGAATGGCGCCGACTGGCCGAGCAGGTCCTGGAACGGCCGGAGTTGGCCGAGGATCCGGCGTACGCGACGAACACGGCGCGCACCGGGAACCGGGAGAAGACCGACGCGGTGGTGGCGGAGGCGCTGGGCCGGCTCGGCGCGGACGAGGCGATCGGGCGGCTGGAGGCGGCGGGGATCGCGTGCGCGCGGCTGAACTCGGTGGCCCAGCTGGCCGGGCATCCGCAACTCGCGGCCCGGGACCGCTGGCGGGAGGTGGAATCGCCGGCCGGCCCGCTACGGGCCCTGCTGCCGCCGATCGGACTGCCGGGCGGCGCGGCACCGCACATGGGTGCGGTGCCTGCGCTGGGCGAGCACACCGAGTCCCTGCTGCGCGCCCTGGGGATGGCGGACGCACAGATCTCGGAACTGCGCCGGGACGGTGTGATCGGGTAGGGCCGGGAAGCCGGAGGCCGAAGGGCCGACGGCTGCGCTACGGGGACGGTTACGAGCGGCGGCTGCCGAAGAGCGTGCGACGCAGGCGGCGCAGCGGCGCGAAGAGCGAGACGCGCGCGCTCCGGCTCCGCAGGCGGTGCGTGTGGTCGCGGGAGGTGAGCTCGCGCATCAGCAGCGTCGCCTCGGCGGTCTCCCGGTGCGGGACGGCGGGACCGCCCAGCACGGCGAGGTGGCGGTCGAGGCGCGAGCTGGTCGCACTGCTGCCGCAGGTGATGGCAGGCACGCGAGGCGGCCTGCTGCGCATTGCTATCTGTTCCATGATCTCTCCCCACCCGTACGAGGGCACCCGGCCCGGGCAGGTTAACCCTATCGCCCCCGCGTCGCCCCCGGGTATCCCGGTGGTGTGAATTACCCCTGTGGCGACGGGGAGTTGACGATTACTCAGCGGAGTCGGCGATTACTCTCCGCACAGACGTCACGCTGCGAAAGGCCCTCGCGCGAGTCCCGTCACGACAGGGGCCACTTGGCCCACACTGCGCTAACTTGGAGTGATCGCCCGGTGACACCGGGGCGCACTGGAGCACACTCGGGGGCGCGCGTGAGTGACCAATCGAACTCCGATCGTGTCATCTCGGGCCGCTACCGGCTGCTCGAACCGATCGGCCGCGGCGGCATGGGCATCGTCTGGCGGGCCCGGGACGAGGTGCTCGCCCGCGACGTCGCCGTCAAGGAGGTGCGGGCGCCGGCCGGACTGGAGCCGGCCGAACTGGAGCGGCTGTACCGGCGGCTGGAGCGGGAGGCCTGGGCGGCGGCCCGGGTCTCGCACCGCGGGGTCGTCACCGTCTACGACGTGGCCACCGAGGACGGCCGGCCCTGGATCGTGATGGAGCTGGTGCGCGGGCTCTCGCTGGCCGACGTGCTGGAGGCCGAGGGTCCGATGCCCCCTCGGCGCGCCGCGCACATCGGGGAGCAGGTGCTCGCCGCACTGTGCTCCGCGCACGACTCGGGGGTCCTGCACCGGGACGTGAAGCCGGCCAACGTACTGATCGCCAACGACGGCCGGGTGGTGCTCGGCGACTTCGGGATCGCGACCCTGGAGGGCTCCTCGGCGATCACCATGACGGGCGAGGTGGTCGGCTCCCCCGAATTCGTGGCGCCGGAGCGGGCGTTGGGGCGCGATCCCGGTCCCGCGTCGGACCTGTGGTCGCTCGGGGTCATGCTCTACGCCGCCGTCGAGGGGGTCTCGCCCTTCCGGCAGGCCACCCCGCTGGACACCTTGCGGGCCGTGGTGGACGCGGAGTTGCCGCCGCCGCGCCGGGCCGGGGCGCTGGAGCCCGTACTGGAGGGACTGCTGCGCAAGGACCCGGCCGAGCGGCTGCCCGCGGCGGAGGCGGCCCGGATGCTGCGGGTGGTGGGCGCGGGCGGGGCCGTACGGGCCTCCGGCGGGCCGGTGTCGGGTCCGGACGCGCCGACGGCCGCGGCGGTCCACGGGCCCGGGGTGGCGCAGCCGCCGGCGGCGCGGCCCGCGCGCGCGTCGCCGTACGGGACGCCGCCGTACGGGACGCCGCCGCCGGCGGCGCGCGAGGACCGCGCCGGGCTGGTGCTGACGGTCGGGATCGTGCTGATGCTGCTGGCCCTGGCCGCGGTGGGGTGGCTGCTGCTCAAGGACCGCGAGAACACCGGTGGGAGGGGCGGCGGGAACGGCGGTGCCCCGACGGCCCCGGCCACCACCGCCCGGAGCGTCACCACGACCCCTTCGGCGGCGCCGTCGCTCCCGGCGTCGGCGTCCGCCCCGGCCCCCGTGGGGCAGCACGTCTCGGTGTACGTGGACACCGTGCGCTCCTCGTACGCGGGCAGTTGCCCGCCGCCCGCCGAGTACGCCCCGGCCTTCACGGCCACGGTCGAGGTGGAGCGCACCCCGGTCGTCCTGGAGTACCGCTGGGCCACGCGCAGCGGGCGGACCTCCGGCCCCGGCTGGCAGGCCGTCACGTACGAGGAGGGCGGGCCGAGGAGCCGGCGCCTGGAACACACGGAGCTCACGTACGTGGCGGACGCGGCCTTCGAGGACGCGGTCCGGCTGGAGGTGCGGGGTCCTGCCGAGGTGGGCCCCCACTGGGTGGCCACCTCCGTGTACAGGCGGAAGGCGACCCCCACCAGCGGGGCCCCCACCCCCCCACCGCGTGCCTCACCCGCCTCACCCCCGGCCAGCGCCCCGGCGACAACCGCCGCCCG
>NZ_JBSGXU010000088.1:0-31633 GCF_053610205.1 Streptomyces sp. NPDC054932
CCCTCGGCGCAGGCGGTGCCCCGCCCGGGCGGTCCGACGGGAGGCGCGGCCGGCGGACCGGCGGGCGGCACGGAAACGCCGCCCCCGGGCGCGGGCGCGCGTGATGTGATCGCCACCGTGACCTCCCCCTCGGTCCTGTCGTCCCCCAGCCGGCGCTGGGAGGTACCCCCTGCGCAGCAGTATGGCCGTAGTGCCGGTCGACCACAGCACCCGGTGCTGGATCCAGGGTGATCCGTCCCCGAGGGCCCCCTTCGCCGCCCCTTCACCGTCAATACGTCCGCACGCTCGCCACGGTTCCAGACCGGAGGACTTCCGGGGCAGGTTCACCCGAAATGGGCACGGAGTTTTTCGTACGCACCGGGCGGGGATCCGAGCGCGTCCAGGCCCAGCAGGCCGGCACCCAGCACCGGCGGAGCCGTGATCACGGAGATCCGGGCGCGCGGGGCCCGTTCGGCGAGGCCCGCCGCGATCCGGTCGTTGAGCTGCGGGTGCCCGGCCGCCAGCACACTGCCGCCCAGCACCACCGGCACCTCCTGCTCCAGCAGACCCAGGCGGCCCAGCGCCACCGACGCCATCGCCACGACCTCGTCCGCCTGCCGGTGCACCAGCGACAGCGCCACCGGGTCCCCGGCGGCCGCCACCGCGAACAGCACCGGAGTCAGCTCGTGCCGCCGCCCGCGCGGGACACGGCCCAGGTGCATCGCCTCGATCAGCGAGGCCATCGAGTCGTGGCCCAGGTGCGCGGGCAGCGCCCGGGCCAGCTCCGTCGCCCCGCCCCGCCCGTCCTCGGCGCGGGCCGCGAACCACAGCGCCTCCTCGGCCAGTCCGCCCCCGCCGCCCCAGTCGCCGGAGATCCGGCCGACCGCGGGGAAGCGCGCGGTCCGCCCGTCCGGGGTCATCCCGACGCAGTTGATGCCCGCCCCGCACACCACCGCGACACCGCACGGGTCGGCGCCCGTCGGCAGCCCGGAGCGCAGCAGCGCGAAGGTGTCGTTGTACACCGCCGTCGTACGGCCCCAGCCGCGGCGCTCGATCTCGCGCGCCAGTTCCTCCTCCTCCACCGCGAAGTCGGCGTTGGCGAGGCAGGCCGACACCCGCTCCGCCCACGGCCCGGCCGCGCGGTCGGTGCTCAGTCCGGCGTCGGCCATCGCCGCGGCCAGCACGTCGACGGCCGCGGCCACGCCCGTGCGCGGCGGCTGGAAGCCCCCGGCCTGGCCGGAGCGGAGCACCGAGCCGTCGGCAGCCAGCAGGGCCACGTCCGTCTTGCTGTTGCCCGCGTCGATCGCCAGCACCGAGGGGAGGGTCACGGGGGTCACGCCCATGCCAGGTGCTCCTTGTTGTGCGCGAGGAGCCGGTCGGTCAGCCCTTCGGCCAGGTCGAACTGCCCGACCAGCGGGTGCGCCAGCAGCGCCCTGAAGACCCGCTCGCGCCCGCCGCGCAGCGCCGCGTCCAGCGCGAGGTCCTCGTACGCGCTCACGTGCGCGATCAGCCCGGCGAAGAGCGGGTCCAGCCGCGGCACCGCCAGTGGAGCGGCTCCGGAGCCGTCGACGCGGGCCTGCACCTCGATCACCGCGTCGTCCGGCAGGAAGGGCAGCGTGCCGTTGTTGTACGTGTTGACGACCTGTACGGCCGGGCCGTCGCCGGCCAGCAGGGAGGCGGCCAGGTCCACGGCCGCCTCCGAGTAGAAGGCGCCGCCCCGCTTCGCGAGCAGCGCCGGCTTCTCGTCGAGGGCGGGATCCCCGTACAGGGCGAGCAGCTCCCGCTCCATCGCGGCGACCTCGGCGGCCCGCGAGGGCTTGGTCCCCAGCTCCCGTACGACCTCGTCGTGGGCGTAGAAGTAGCGCAGGTAGTACGAGGGCACGACGCCGAGCCGGTCCAGCAGCGCCCGCGGCAGGCGCAGGTCCCCGGCGACGGCCTCCCCGTGCGCGGCGAGCAGCCCCGGCAGCAGGTCCTCGCCGTCCGGGCCGTCCCGGCGCACGCCCAGTTCCCAGGTGAGGTGGTTGAGGCCCACGTGGTCCAGGTGGATGTCGGCCGGCGCCAGGTCCAGCAGGGCCGCGAATTTCCGCTGGAGGCCGATGGCGACGTTGCACAGCCCGACGGCCCTGTGCCCGGCCTGCAGGAGGGCCCTGGTGACGATTCCGACCGGGTTGGTGAAGTCGATGATCCACGCGTCCGGGTTGGTCCGCCGGACCCGCTCGGCGATGTCGAGGACCACCGGGACGGTGCGCAGCGCCTTGGCGAGCCCGCCCGCGCCCGTGGTCTCCTGCCCGACGCAGCCGCACTCCAGCGGCCAGGTCTCGTCCTGCAGCCGGGCGGCCTGTCCGCCGATGCGCAGCTGGAGCAGGACCGCGTCGGCCCCGGTGATGCCCGCGTCGAGGTCGGAGGTGGTGGTGATGCGGCCCGGGTGGCCCTGCCGGGCGAAGATCCGCCGGGCCAGGCCGCCGATCAGCTCCAGCCGTTCGGTGGCCGGGTCGATCAGTACGAGTTCGGTGACGGGCAGGGTGTCGCGCAGCCGTGCGAAGCCGTCGATCAGTTCGGGGGTGTAGGTGGAACCGCCGCCCACCACTGCGAGTTTCATCGTCGTCAGCCTTTCACGCCGGTCAGGGTGACTCCCTCGACGAACGCCTTCTGAGCGAAGAAGAAGAGGACGATCACCGGTGCCATGACCAGTACGGTCGCGGCCATGGTCAGGTTCCAGTTGGTGTGGTGCGCCCCCTTGAAGGACTCCAGCCCGTAACTGAGGGTCCAGGCGGCAGGGTTGTCGGAGGCGTAGATCTGCGGGCCGAAGTAGTCGTTCCAGGCACAGAAGAACTGGAAGAGCGCGACGGCGGCGATCCCGGGCCGGGCCATCGGCAGCACCACGCGCAGCAGGGTGCGCAGCTCGCCGCAGCCGTCGACGCGGGCGGCGTCCAGGTACTCGTCGGGGATGGTCAGCAGGAACTGGCGGAGCAGGAAGATGGAGAAGGCGTCGCCGAAGGCCATCGGGATGATCAGCGGCCACAGGGTGCCCGACAGGTCGAGCTGCTTGGCCCAGAAGAGGTACATGGGGATGACCACCACCTGCGGCGGCAGCATCATCATGGCGATCACGAGCAGCAGCGAGAGCCGCCGCCCGCGGAAGCGGAACTTGGCGAGTGCGTACGCGACGGGCACGGAGGAGACCACGGTCAACAGGGTGCCGAGTCCGGCGTACAGGAGCGTGTTGCGCCACCAGGTCAGGAAGCCCGGGGTGTGCCAGACCTTCGCGTAGTTGCCCCATTCCCAGGTGTCGGGCCACAGGTCGCGGGTCAGCGCCTGCCGGTCGCCCATCAGGGAGGTGAGCAGGAGGAAGACGAAGGGGAGGACGAAGAAGAGGGCGGCGGCCACGCCGAGCGAGTGCACCCCGACCCAGTGCAGTACCGCCCTGGAGGTTCTCCTGCCGTCGTACGTGCTCATTCACCTGCTCCGATCAGACCGCCACGGCGGCGCATCAGGAGCGCGGTGAAGGCCATGGAGAGGGCGAACAGGACGAGTGCGACGACACACGCGGTGCCGTAGTCGAAGCGCTGGAACCCGAGGTTGTAGACGAGCTGGGGCAGGGTCAGGGTGGACTTGTCGGGGTAGCCGGGCTCGAACTGCTGGCCCGAACCGCCGATCACCCCGGCCGCGACCTTGCCGGCCACCAGCGGCTGGGCGTAGTACTGCATGGCCTGGATGACCCCGGTGACCACGGCGAACATGATGATCGGGGAGATGTTGGGCAGGGTGATGTGGCGGAACCGGGCCCAGGACCCGGCCCCGTCCAGCTCGGCCGCCTCGTACTGCTCCTTCGGCACGTCGAGCAGCGCGGCCATGAAGATGACCATCAGGTCGCCCACCCCCCACAGTGCGAGGGCGGTCAGGGCCGGCTTGGACCAGTCGGCGTCGGTGAACCAGCCGGGGGCGGGCAGTCCCACCGCGTCGAGCAGGGTGTTGACGGGGCCGGTGCCGGGGTTGAGCAGGAAGACGAAGGCCAGGGTCGCCGCGACGGGCGGGGCCAGGTAGGGCAGGTAGAACAGGGTCCGGAAGATCCCGGTGCCCGTCTTGATCTTCGTGATGAGCAGGCCGATGCCGAGGCCGAAGGCGACCCGGCAGGTCACCATCACCAGGACCAGCCACAGCGTGTTGCGCATCGCCGGCCAGAACAGCGGATAGTCGGTGAAGACGTAGCTCCAGTTGTCCGCGCCGTTGAGGGCGGGCGGGCGGAAGCCGTCGTACCGGGTGAAGGAGAAGTACAGAGTGGACAGCAGCGGGTAGACGAAGAAGACCGAGAACCCGATCAGCCAGGGGGACATGAAGGCCGCGGTCCGCAGGGCGGAGCGCCGCCGCTTCGACCGCAGGGGGCCGCTTCCGGTTCCGGTGCCGGTCATCGGGCTACTTCGCCTTCGCGATGTCCGTGTCGATCTGCCGGTCGGTCCTGGCGAGACCGGCCGGGATGTCGGCCACGTCGCCCTTCTCGACCCCGTACGCGAAGTCCTCGAAGGTCAGCTGGTAGGTGCCGCCGTCGGCCTGGGCCGGAGTGGTGCTCGACTTCGGGTGCCGGGCGATGTCGAGGAAGGTCTTGAACTCCGGGGTCACCTGCAGGTCCGGGGACTCCAGGGCGGCGAGGGTGGAGGGCACGTTGTGGATGGCGTTGGCGAAGGCCACCACCGCCTCGGTGTCGGTGGTCATGTACTTGACCAGCTCCCAGGCGGCGTTCTGCTTCTTGCTGCCGGAGCCGATGCCCATGATCGTGCCGGAGAGGTAGCCCTTGCCGTAGTCGGCGGCCTGATCGTCGGGGACGGGCAGCGGGGCGGTGCCGATCTCGAAGGGGACTCCGGCCTCCTTGGCCATCGGGGCCCGCCACTCGCCGTCGATCTGCATGGCCACCTGGCCGGTGTGGAAGGGGTGCTCGGCGCTCCACTCGTCACCGAAGGTGTTGCGGAACCGCTCCAGCTTCTCGTAGCCGCCGAGCTTGTCCACCAGGTCCTTCTGTGCGGTCAGCATCTTGGCGAAGGCCGGGTCCGCGGCCAGGTTGGACTTGCCGTCGGCGCCGAAGTACGTGGCGCCCCACTGCGCCGCGAGCCGCGTCGGCTTGGTCTCGTAGCCGTGGAAGGTGGGCATCAGGCCGACCTGTTCGTACGAGTCGCCCTTGGGTTTGGTGAGCTTCTGCGCGACCTCGGTGAACTGGCTCCAGGTCTTCGGGGGTTCGGTGATGCCGGCGGCGGCGAAGGCGGTCTTGTTGTAGACGAGGCCGTAGGCGTCGTTGAGCAGAGGCAGCGTGCACTGGTTGCCGTTGAACTCCGTGTACTCCAGCAGGGTCTTGGGGAAGACCTTGGTCTTGTCCACCCCGGACTTCGCGAGGAAGGGGTTCAGGTCGGCGAAGGCGCGGGAGTTGCAGAACTTGCCCACGCTGTCGGTGGTGAAGGAGGAGACCACGTCGGGAGCCTTGTCCCCGCCCGCGCGCAGGGCCTGGTTGACCTTGTCGTCGGTCATGTTGCCGGTGACCTCGACCTTGATGTTCGGGTGCGCCTTCTCGAACCGGGCGATGTTGTCCTCGATGGCCTTGACCTCGCTCGGCGCGGACCAGCCGTGCCAGAAGTTGAGGGTGACGTCCGCCTTCGGATCGTCGGAGGCGGTGTCCGCGCTCTGGCCCGTACAGGCCGTGGCGAGGGCGGATATCGCCGCGAGGAGGGCGGTGGCGGTGGTCAGGCGTCCGGTTCTGGGCATGGCGGGGCTCGCTCTCTGCGGGAGGAACTTCCGTGGGGGGTGCCGGTGGCGGTGGGGCGCGGGGGTGGGTGCGGGGCAAGAGGGGATGGGCGGGCGCGCGCGGGTGGTTCAGCCCGAGGTGTCGAAGACCTCGTCCCGGGTGGCGGCCAGCGCGCTCTCCAGCGCGCCGTGCAGGACGGGCCGCTCCGTAACCTCGCCGGGGACCAGCCGGGGCCGGGAGGGGGCCAGTTCGGCGAGCTCGGCCTCCAGCAGTGTGCGCAGCGGCTCGCCGCCCGCGCTGATCGCGGCCCCGGACAGGACCACGATCTCCGGGTCCAGCACGGCGACGACCGAGGCGAGACCGGTGGCCAGCGCGGTGGCGTACGACTGGAGGAAGCGCAGGTGCGCCCCCTCGGGCGCGGCGGCCGCCTGCGCGAGCAGGGCGACGGCGGCGGCGACCTCCGGTCCGTGGGGGGTGCCGGGCGCGCCGGGGGCGCCGGACGCATCGGCGGCGTCCGCGGTGTCCGGGGAGGATTCGGCCGGCGGTTCGACGCCCAGTTCCGCGGCGAGCCGGGGCAGACCCTCCACGCCGGCCAGTTCCTGGTACCCGCCGGAGTTGGCCCGGGTGACCTGCCGGACCAGGGGGCGGCCCGGTACGGGCAGGAAGCCCACCTCGCCCGCGCCGCCGGTCCAGCCGCGGTGCAGCCGGCCGCCGAGCACCAGCGCGGCGCCGAGGCCCTCCTCGTTCCACAGCAGGACGAAGTCCTCGTGGCCGCGGGCCGCGCCGAGCCGCTGTTCGGCGACGGCGGCGAGATTGACGTCGTTCTCGTACTCGACGGGCATCGGCAGGGCCGCCGCCAGTTCCTCCAGGAGGGTGGGGGAGTGCCAGCCGGGGAGGTGGCTGGCGTAGCGCAGCCGGCCGTTCTGCGGGTCGAAGGCGCCCGGCGTACCGATGACGACCCGGCGCAGGTCGGAGCGGTGCAGCCCGGCTGCCTTGACGGCCCCGCCGAGGGCCTCGGTCACCTGGTCGACGGCGTCCGCGCCCTCGGTGTAGGGGACCTCGTGGGTGGCGATCACCGTGCCGGTGAGGTCGGCGACGGCCGCCAGCACGCGCTCGGGGGTGACGTCGAGGCCGCCGACGTACGCGGCCCTGGGGTTGATCGCGTAGAGCTGGGCGCTGGGACCGGGGCGTCCGCCGTCCGTGCCGGTGGCCACGACGAGCCCGACCGCTTCCAGGCGGGCCAGCAGCTGGGAGGCGGTGGGCTTGGACAGGCCGGTCAGGTGCCCGATGCGGGTCCGGGACAGCGGGCCGTGCGTCAGCAGCAGTTCGAGTGCGGCCCGGTCGTTCATGGCGCGCAACAGGCTGGGCGTTCCGGGCGTGGCGGCGGGCATCGAGCGGCTCTCCCTCACCGAGGTGATCTGTTAGGTAAGTTTCCTATCACCTGTTGAACTGTGTCAATGCCGCTGCCCCGCAGGCTGTGTCATTTCACGAATGACCTGCGGGGCAGCGGGGGGCGAGCGGGGCTCGTGCGACGTGCGACTACTTGGTGATCCGCGGGCCGGCCGGCGGCGGGATCGGGGCGGTGGCCAGCGACTGCGGTGACGCGGGGTTCGCCAGGGCGGACGGCGCGGCGACCGAGGCGGACGGATCGGCCGGGGCCTCCTCGTCCTCGTCGGCGGCCGGCATGCCGCCGATGATCCGGATGCCCGCCGCGTCGAAGGCCTCCTTGATCCGCCAGCGCAGCTCCCGCTCCACCGCGAACTGCTGGCCGGGCATGGTCTTGGCGGACACCTTCACGGTCATCGAGGCGAGCAGCACCTCGTCCAGCCCCAGCACCTCCACCGGACCCCACAGGCGCTCGTCCCACGGGGACTCCTTGGCCATGGAGTCGGCGACCTCCTGGACCACCTCGCGGATCCTGGACAGGTTCTCCGAGGGCTTGACCTGGACGTCGACGCCCGCGGTCGCCCAGCCCTGGCTGAGGTTGCCGATCCGCTTGATCTCGCCGTTGCGCACGTACCAGATCTCGCCGTTGTCCCCGCGGAGCTTGGTCACGCGCAGCCCGACCTCGATGACCTCGCCCGAGGCCACGCCCGCGTCGATCTTGTCACCGACGCCGTACTGGTCCTCCATGATCATGAACACGCCGGAGAGGAAGTCCGTCACCAGGTTGCGGGCGCCGAAACCGATCGCCACACCGGCCACACCCGCACTGGCCAGGAGCGGGGCCAGGTCGATCTTCAGCGCGGCCAGGACCATCAGCGCGGCCGTGCCGAGGATCAGGAACGAGGCCACCGACCGGAGCACCGAGCCGATCGCCTCCGAACGCTGGCGCCGCCGCTCGGCATTGACCAGCAGACCGCCCAGAGCGGTACCCTCCACCGCCTCGGCGCTGGTGTTCATCCGGGTTATCAGCTTGGTCAGGGCCTTGCGCACCGCCGAGCGGATGACCGCAGCTATCACGACGATCAGCAGGATCCGCAGACCGATGCTCAGCCAGGTGGCCCAGTTCTGCTCGATGAAGCTGGCGGCCTCGGTGACGCTCGCCTGCGCCTCCTTGACCGATGCGGGCGCGTCCGGGACTTCGGCTGCGAGCGGCAGCAGAGCGGCGGGCCAGGGCACGACGGGAACCTCCAGGTATCGCGTTCTGCCCGCGGAACCGGGGGTACCCCCGGACGGAACCGGAGGTATGCGGGACAGACCAACCACACTAACGGGGCAATCCCTTCAGCTTGGTGCCGTGTTCGAGGGAGAGACCAGACTCACCCGGGGATGACTGAGTGTGGTTGAAAACACCTCGGACCCGTTACGGGCGCGTGGTGGCGTTTCGACCAGCCGTAAGGAGAGACTGGAGAGCAGATCGTCCCGGCGCGAGCCACGCGCCGCCGGCGTACAAGGAGGCAGTCCGTGCCGCACGTCCTGGTCCTCAACGCGTCGTACGAGCCCCTCGGCGTCGTACCGCTCCGCCGCGCGCTCGTCCTCGTCCTGGAGAACAAAGCGGTCTCCCTGGAGGAATCCGGCGCCTATCTGCACAGCGCGACAAGGGTCGTCCCCGCGCCCAGCGTGGTACGGCTCAAGCGCTTCGTGCGGGTCCCCTACCGGGGGCCCGTTCCACTCACCCGGCGCGCGCTGTTCGCACGGGACGGCGGCCGCTGCATGTACTGCGGTGCCGTCGCCACCAGTGTCGACCACGTCATCCCGCGCAGCCGGGGCGGCCAGCACGCCTGGGACAACGTCGTCGCCGCGTGCCGCCGCTGCAACCACGTCAAGGCCGACCGGCACCTGCTGGAACTCGGCTGGCGTCTGCGCCACCAGCCGGCCCCGCCCTCCGGCCTGGCCTGGCGCATCATCGGCACGGGGCACCGGGACCCCCGGTGGATGCCGTACCTCCAGCCGTACGGGGCCGAGGACGCCCTGGAGCGCATCGGAGTCGCGGCGGTATAGCCGTCGGCGGGCTGCCGGGCCACCCCAGGGGCGGTCCGGCAGCCGCGGCAGGACGCCCCCTACGGCGTGACCGCGTAGGCCTCCGCCGACCAGAGCGAGCAGCCGTACCGCGTCGCGCGGCGGTCGCACGTCACCCGTATGAAGCGGGTGTCCGGAGCATCCATCCGCAGGGACTCGCGACCGCCCCGCGAGGCCGCGACCGCTGCCGCCGGCCGCCAGGTCACCCCGTCCGCAGAGGTCTCCACCCGGTACGCCGAGGGATACGCGTCCTGCCAGTGGAGCTCCAGCCGGCCCACCCGCGCCGGGGCGGGCAGCTCCGCCTGCCACCACGCGCCGTCCACCGCCGGTGAAGACCAGCGGGTGGACGTCGAGCCGTCCACGGCCGCCCGGGCCGGGAAGTCGGGCGTCTCGTTCGCCGAGGAGGTCGCCCGCGCCTTGCGCAGCAGATCAGGACCTCCGGTACGGGGCAGCGCACGCACGGTCAGGACGCGTGACTCCCCGTCGAAGATCACCGGAACCCGGTAGCTGCCCGGCGGGGTGTTCGCGGCGACGCTGACCTCCAGCGGGATCGACACCTGGCCGCCGCGCGGGGCCACCGCCGTCTGCGGAAGACGGACCTCGATGCCCGCGGGCGGCCGCGCCGACAGCGGCCCGCGGACCTCGGCGGGGCCCAGCGCGGACAGCTGCGCCGAGACCCGCTGCGGGGCGCCGCCGATCTCGGCGTCGACCGCGGCCCCGTCGGCCAGCTCGAAGCGGGCCCGGGGGCCGTCCGCGAACCACGGCACCACCTGGTGCACGGCGGGCGCGGACTCGGCCCCGGCCCAGGACAGCCGCACCGCGTCCGCGCTCAGCCCCGGCGTGTCCACCTGGGTCCAGCCCGAGGCCGCGGCGTCGGCGACCTTGCGCCAGCCCTCGCCGGGTACGTGCACCTCCACCACCGCGCCGCGCGCCCCCGCCGGCAGCGGGTCGGTCATCGCCGTCACCGCCGACACCGGGCGCGCGGCGTCCAGCCGTACGGTCCAGGCATCGGCCCCCTTCGTCACCGTGCCGGTCTTGCGGGCGACCCCGGTCCAGGCGTCGGCCTCCGCCGCCGCCTCCGTCAGGAAGGGGGCCAGTACGGCCTCGTCCACCCGGGCCGGTCCCGGCTCCGCCAGCGCCGCGCGGGCCTCGGCCAGCGCCCGGGACGCCTGCCAGGCGGCCGCCCCGTCCCCGCGGGCCTGCGCCTGCAGGACGTCCACCGCCAGCTCGCCCGCCGTCCCGTAGCGTGCCAGGCGCTCCAGCCAGGGACCCGCCTCGCCCGACAGGGCCGGCAGCCGGCGCGGGGCCTCGCGCAGGACCGTGAACGCCTTGCGCAGCCCGGCACCGGCCGCCGGATCACCCGCGGCACGGGCCTTCCAGAACTGCTCGATGAGCGGCTTCAGATAAGCCGACTCCTCCTGCTTCAGCCCCGACGACGCGGTGTTCCCGGCCAGCGCCGCGACCGCCGCGCGCGTCTGCGGATCGGCGCCCGCCAGCTCGCGCACCGCCGCCGCCCAGGACTCGCCGGCCCGGTAACCGCGCGGATTCCACGCGAAGTCCGCCGCCGTGAAGAGCGGGATCCGCGACAGGGTGCCCTGCGGCATCGCGTTGGCCAGCAGCGCCGCCGAACCACCGGCCACCGCCGGCTCGCGGCCCGTGTAGGGGCCGAGGAAGATCCGGCCCGGATCCCAGTCGTTGACCGGGTAGTTGTCCATGGTGATCAGCGGATGGCCCAGGGCGGAGCGCGCCCCGGCCAGTTCCTTGCCCGTGATCGTGCGGGGCACCACGCCCACGCCCGTCCAGGCCACTTCCACCCGCGGGTCCAGCGCGCCCGCCAGGGCCGTCCGGTAGACGGTGGCCCCCTCCTGGTAGTACTCCGTCGGCAGCAGCGACAGCGCGGGCGCGCCCGGATACCGGGCGGCCAGGTGCGCCGCCAGTCCGCCCGCGACCTCCGCGTGCGCCTTCGCGGCCGCCGCGGGGCCCTTCCCGTACCGCTCCCGGTCGGCCTTGCAGCCCCACTCGCTGTAGCTGACGTCCTGGAATTGCACCTGGAAGGCGCGGAAGCCGAGGTCCCACATCGCGTCCAGCTTGCGCGCGAGCGCCGCCCGGTCCGCCTCCGAGGACAGGCACATCGACTGCCCCGGGGTGACCGCCCAGGCCAGGACGACCCGGTTGGCACGGGCCCGTTCGGCCAGCGCGCGGAAATCCGCCTGCTGCTCCTGCGGGTAGTCCTGGCGCCAGCCCGTCGTGCGGTACGGATCGTCGCCGGGCGCGATCAGCAGCCGGTTCTGCTTGGTGCGCCCCATGAAGTCCACCTGCGCGAGGCGTTGTTCGCGGGTCCACGGCTCACCGTAGAAGCCCTCGGTGATCCCGCGCACCGGCGCGGCCGGCCAGTCCCGCACCAGTACGCCGGGCACCTTCCCGCCGCCCGCCGCGAGGAGCTGACGCAGCGTCTGTGCCGCGTGGAAGAGCCCGCCCTCGCCCACACCGGCCAGCGCGATCGTGTCCCGGCCGCCGGGCCGTCCCACGGCCAGCCGGTAGCCGCCGCTCGGAAGGTCCGTCGCCGCGGCCGCGCCCAGGGCCCGCAGCGCCTCCTCCGCGTCCGCGTCCTGGAGCCGTACGACGGTGCCCCGCCCGGGCAGCGGCGCACCGGGCGCCGGCTCGTGGACGGTCCGCACGCCCGCCCCGCGCAGGGCGTCGCGCACCACCTTGACGGCGTACGGATCCGCGTCGGCCGCGGCGACCAGCACGGCCTCGGCGCCCAGCGGCAGCTCGCGCGCCGGGTCGGCGGCCATCGACTGCGGCCGGGGCCAGACCGCGGGCCCCTCGGAGGCCGCCCGGGGAGTGTCCGCGCCGGGGTCGAGCAGGCCCCCTGCGGGGGTGGCTGCGGAGGCGGCGGATCCGGGCGCGGCTCCGGACGGCGTGCGCGCAGGCCCGTCCGGTGCGGAGGGCCCCGCGAGGGACCCGGGTGGCGCGGAGGCCACGGCGCCGCCCAGCAGCGTGCCGATCACCGCCACAGCGACGGCGGTGTTCCGCCTCCTGCCCCTGAGCTGCACAGAGCCTCCTCGTCGCGAGACGTCACCCACTCGTACGAATGAGCCCGAGCCCACCATTCGTGCGGCTCGAGTGTCAATGTGAGTGGGTGATCTGCCCCGGATGTGCCAGGAATGCGGTGCCTCCGAGTGGGTATGGACGCGGTGTTCCCCGGCGGCGTCCGACCCCTGTGCACCACTCTTCTGACACATCCTCATGCCCTCATGCCCGCACGCACGAAGGAGCGCCCGCAGATGGACGACCTGGCCCGGCTCGCTGCCCAGTACGGCGTCGCCACCGACTACCGGCCCGCCGCGGACGTCACCGTCCCGGTGCCGCAGGCCACCGTCAAGGCGGTCCTCGGGCTGCTGGGGGCGGTGGTCGACACCCCTGACGACGTGCGGGCGGGGGCCCGCGAGGCCGAGCGGGAGGAGGCCGCGCGGCTGCTGCCGCCGACCCTGGTGCACTGGCAGGGGGACCCGGCCGCGCCCGCGCTGCCGCCCGCCCTGGCGGCGCTGCCGCCCACGACCCGGATCCGGGTGGTCCTGGAGGACACCGGCGAGCACGTGCCGTGGAGTCCCGCGCTGCCCCTCGGGGTCCACCGGCTCACCGCCGAGGCCCCCGACGGCCGGACGGCCGGGGCCACCCTGATCGTGGCCCCGGAGCGGGCGCCGGCCGCGCCCGAGCGGGCCCACGGGCTGCTCGTCCAGCTCTACTCCCTGCTCTCCGAGCGCTCCTGGGGCATGGGCGACCTCGGTGACCTCGCGGAACTCGCCCGCTGGGCGGGCCGGACGCACGGCGCCGGTTTCATCCAGGTCAATCCGCTGCACGCGGCCGTGCCCGGGACCCCGACCGACCCCTCCCCGTACCGGCCCTCCTCGCGCCGCTTCCCGGACCCCGTCCACCTGCGGATCGAGGACGTCCCCGAATACGCCGACTGCCCCGACCGCCGGGCCCTCGACGAGCTCGCCGCCCGCGGCGGGGAACTGCGCCGCCAGGTCCTGGAGAAGGGCGCGCTGATCGACCGGGACGCCGTCTGGGAGCTCAAGCGGTCCGCCCTGGAGCTGCTGTACGCCGTCCCGCGCACGCCCGAACGCGAATCCGACTACCGGGCGTTCTGTGCCGAGCAGGGCGCCCCGCTGGACGTGCACGCCGCCTGGTGCGCCGGGCACGCCGGGGAGGAGGACCCGAAGGAGCGGAGCGATTTCCACCGCTGGCTGGTCTGGCTGACGGACGGCCAGCTCGCCGCCGCCCAGCGGGCCGCCCGCGAGGCCGGCATGACGGTCGGCATCGTCCACGACCTCGCCGTCGGGGTGCACCCGCAGGGTTCCGACGTCTTCGGCTCACCCTGCTACGCCCGGCACATCTCGGTCGGGGCCCCGCCGGACGCCTTCAACGCCCGCGGCCAGGACTGGGGCCTGCCGCCGTGGCGCCCGGACGTGCTGGCCGACACCGGCTACGCCCCCTTCCGGTCCCTGCTGCGCGGGGTGTTCCGGTACGCGGGCGCCCTGCGGATCGACCACGTGATGGGCCTGTTCCGGCTCTGGTGGATCCCGGAGGGCACCCCGCCCGCGGAGGGCGCGTACGTCGGCTACGACGGCGAGGCCATGCTGGCGGTCCTGGTCCTGGAGGCCCACCGGGCGGGCGCGCCGGTCATCGGCGAGGACCTCGGGACGGTGGAGCCGCGGGTCCGTCAGGAACTGGCCCGGCGCGGGGTGCTCGGCACTTCGGTGCTCTGGTTCGAGCGGGACTGGGACGGCGGCGGGAGCCCGCTCGCCCCGCAGGCCTGGCGGGCCGACTGCCTGGCCACCGTCACCACCCACGACCTGCCGCCCACGGCCGCGAAACTCGCCGGGGGCCATGTGGAACTGCGCGACCGGCTCGGCCTGCTGACCCGCCCGGCCGAGCTGGAGCGGGCCGAGGACGCCGCCGACACCGCCGAGTGGCTGGAACTGCTGGACGGGCTGGGACTGGACACCAAGGGCGAGGAGGCCGCCGTACGGGCCCTGTACGCCTTCCTGCTGCGCACCCCCGCGCGGCTGGTCGGCGTATGGCTGCCGGACGCGGTGGGCGACCGGCGGCCGCAGAACCTGCCGGGCACCTGGGACCAGTACCCCAATTGGCGGCTGCCGGTCGCCGACGGCGCCGGCCGGCCGCTGAGCCTGGAGGAGCTGGCCTCCTCGCCCCGGGCGAACGCCCTGCTGAGCGCGGTGGGGGAGGGCGCACGGCCTCGTACGGCACCCCCGGGCGCGCGCCCCGTTTAGGTGTTCGCTACGTTTGCACCGTGGACAAGAAGAACGCTCTGCGCGCCGGCGCCGTCACGGCCGGAACCGCGCTGATGATGCTGCTGATGACGTCTCCCGCCCTCGCGCTCACCCGCGACGACGGTGACGACCCGGGCCCGGGCCTGAGCATCGGTGAGACCGTCGGCCTGTACGTGGCCCTCCCGATCGTGATTTTCCTGGTCATCACGGGTCTTGTGATGGTCCTCGACAAGTCGGACAGGCAGCAGAAGCAGGCCTGAGCCGGTCCGGCCCCGCGGGGCCGGGACCAGCAGACCTTCCCGGGCGCCGGGGGTCCGTATCGCCGATCTCATCCGGCCGTACGCTGACCCTCGGCGCCTTGTCGTGTCCTCAGAGGCCGGCCAGCACCTTGCGGAGCAGGCCGGTCAGCTGGGCGACCTCCTCGTCGGTCAGCCCCGTGAGTCCGTCGCGCTGCACCTCCAGCCCGGCGGTGACGGCCTCGTCGATGAGTGCCAGGCCGCGATCGGTGATCGTCACCTGGAGCCCCCGCCGGTCGTGCGGATCGGGCTTGCGCACGAGCAGCCCGGCCTTCTCCAGCTTGTCCAGACGCCCGGTCATGCCGCCCGTGGTGAGCATGAGGGTGGCCGAGAGCTGGCGGGGCGAGAGCGTGTAGGGGTCCCCCGACCTGCGCAGCGTGGCCACGACGTCGAACTCGCCGCGTGAGATGCCGAAGCGCGCGTAGCACTGCTCCATCGCGTCGCCCATGGCCCTCGCGATCCGGTAGATGCGTCCGAAGACGGCCATGGGGGCCGTTTCCAGGTCCGGGCGCACAGCGAACCACTGGGCCGTGATCGCGTCCACTGCGTCCTTGTCGTCACTCATGTCTGCAGTATCCGGCTTCCCCGAGATCGTTCGCAAGAAAGTTGCTTGACGATAAGTAGCTTAGCGGTAAGCTACTTATCAGCAACCGAGTCCGGGGGAGAGGCCATGGCAGTGTTCACGGGGAAGACGGTCGCATCCGGGGAAGCGAAGGTCGCGGGGGAGCGGTCGCTGCTCCTCGGTATCGGTATCAGCGCGGTCGGGATCGGTATGTACATCCCGTTCTCGCTGGTCTTCTTCCACCACGTCACCGGCCTCTCCCTCACCCTCGTCGGCCTGGTCATGACGGTCACCGGGCTGGCCGGCCTGGCGTTCATGCCGCTGGCCGGCTCGGCCGTCGACCGGTTCGGCGCCAAGCGGGTCAACCTGGTGCTCTACGGGATACGGGCGCTGGGCTTCGCCCTCTACCCCTTCGCGGGCTCCCTGCCCGCCTTCGCGGCCGTCGCCCTGGTCACGGCGCTCGCCGACCGCTCCTTCGGCGTCGTCCAGCAGTCCCTGATCGGCGAGGTGGCGCGGGGCGCCGCCCGCGACCGGCTCCAGGCCTCCACCCGGGCCCTGCAGAACGCCGGGATGGGGGCGGGCGCCCTGCTCGTCTCCGGGGTGCTGGCGCTGTGGGGGACCGGCGGATTCACGTACACCGCCTGGGGCAACTCCCTGGCCTTCGCCCTCGCCGGACTGCTCGTCGGCCGGGTTCGTGCGGTCCGTGCGGGCGGCGCGACCGGCGCGGTCGGCGCCGCACCGACCGGAGCCGCCGGCTACCGGACGGTCCTGCGCGACCGGCCCTTCCTCGGGCTCACCGCCGCCAACTTCCTCACCGCGCTGGGCTACTCCGCGCTCTCCGTCCTCTTCCCGCTCTACCTCTCCACCTGGCTGATGGCCCCCGACTCCCTCACCGGAGCCGCCTTCACCGTCAACACCGTCCTGTGCGCCGGGATCGGCGTCCTGATCGCGGGCCGGGTCCGCCGCTCGGGCGCCCGCCGCACCCGATCGGCCGCCCTCGGTGCCCTGCTGTTCGCCGCCGCCTTCGTCGGGCAGATCGTGCTCGGCACACTGCGGCCCGGCCAGAGCGTCACCCTGATCGCGCTGCTGGCGATCGTCGTCGTCTACACCCTCGGCGAGCTCGTCCACAGCCCCTCCGGCGGCGCGCTGTCGATCTCCGCCGCCCCCGAGGCGGTCCGCGGCCGCTACCTGGCCACCTACCAGCTGTCCTACTCGCTGGCCAGTGCGCTCGCCCCCTCCCTCTTCACCGCCCTGCTCGCCGTCGACGGCCGCCTGCCCTGGGCCGTCCTGACCGTCGCCGCCCTCGGCGCCGCCCTGGCGCTGCTCCGGCTGGAGCGGCACCTGCCGGCCGAGGCCGTGCACGCCGAGCCGCCGGCGGTCGTCGAACCCGCCGCGCCGGCCCCCGCGACCGCAGCCGCCTAGGCCGTCCCCGGCCCACCCGTCCGCTTCCCTCACCCGATCGAGGAGCCACCCGCCATGAAGCGTTTGGCCACCGTCGCCCTGACCGCCCTCGCCCCCATCTCCTGGGGCTCGACCTACGCCGTGGCCAGCGAACTGCTGCCGCCCGACCGGCCGCTGTTCACCGGGGTCATGCGGGCGCTGCCCGCGGGGCTGCTGCTGACCGCCCTGGCCCGTACCCTGCCCAAGGGCCAGTGGTGGTGGAAGTCCGCCGTCCTCGGCATCCTCAACATCGGCGCCTTCTTCCCGCTGCTGTTCCTCTCCGCCTACCGGCTCCCCGGCGGCGTCGCGGCCGTACTGGGCGCCGCCGGCCCGCTGTTCGTCGTAGGACTGGCCGCGCTCCTCCTCGGGGAGCGGGCGAGCCTGCGCACCGTGCTGGCCGCCGTCGTGGGCGCGTTCGGCGTGAGCATGGTCGTCCTCACCGCCGAGGCCGCACTCGACACGGTCGGCGTCGTCGCCGGTGTGATCTCCTCCGCCTCCATGGGCGCGGGCACCGTGATGACCAAGCGCTGGGGCCGTCCCGAGGGCGTGGGTCCGCTGGCGATGACCGGCTGGCAGCTCACCGCGGGCGGACTGTTCATCGTCCCGGTCGCCGCCCTCGTCGAGGGCGCTCCGCCCGCGCTCGACGGCAGGGCCCTCCTCGGCTACGGCTACATGATGCTGATCAACACCGGTATCGCGTACTGGCTGTGGTTCCGCGGCATCGGGGCCCTCAGCGCCACCTCGGTCACCCTGCTCGGCCCGCTCTCCCCGCTCACCGCCGCGATCATCGGCTGGGCGGCCCTCGGGCAGGCGCTGTCCCCCGTGCAGCTCGTGGGGATGGCCATCGCCTTCGGGGCCACCGTCGCCGGTCAGCTGGCAGCCGCCCGCACGACCACCAAACCGTTCAGTTCTCCTGAAAAGAACGATCAGAACATTTCGATGGACCTGACGGATAGCGGGGTGCGACGGTAGTCCACGAAGCACCCGCCGACCCCGAGGAGCAGACCCACAGTGGCCGTCATGGACCGCGTCCGTACCGTCTCGCAAGCCAGGCCCGGCAGCACGGGGAAGAAGGGTGCCGCCGGGCTCGGCGTGCTCCTCGCCCTCCTCGCGACGGTCGTCTGGTCGGGCAGCTTCGTCGCCACCCGGGGCATGGCCGAGACCGTCCCGCCCGTCCAGGCGGTCTTCTGGCGCTGGATCATCGCCCTGCTCGCCGTCGCCCCCTTCGCCGCCCGCCAGGCATGGCAGCAGCGGGCCCTGATCCGGCGGCACTTCGGCTTCGTCGCCCTCGCCTCGCTCTTCGGCGTCACCCTCTACAACACGCTCGTGCACCAGGCCGGACTGACCACCTCCGCCTCCAACATGGGCATGATCATGGCCGCCTCGCCCGTCATCATGGCGCTCTATGCCCGCCTCGGCGGCGAACGGCTCGGCAAGCGGCGGACCTTCGGCATGCTGCTCGCCGCCTTCGGGGTGCTGCTGCTCGTCGGGGACGGCTCGGTCGGCTTCGACTTCGGCGCCGGCGACCTGTGGATGTTCGGCGCCGCGCTCTCCTTCGCCACGTACAGCGCCCTGCTCAAGCGCAAGCCCGCCGAGCTCGGCGGACTGGCCTTCCTGATCACCACCTTCGTACTCGGCGCGCTGATGCTGGCACCCGCCTACGCCGTCTCCGTCACCGTCCAGGGCGGCTTCGAGATCACCGCCGGGACGGTCGGACCGCTGCTGTACGTCGGTGTGTTCTCCTCGGCCGTCGCCTTCTTCGCCTGGAACAGGGCCGTCTCCATGATCGGGGCGGCCCGCGCGGGAGTCGTCTACTACCTCCAGCCGGTCTGCGTGGCCGCACTCGGCCTCCTGCTGCTGGGCGAGCGGACCGGACCGGCGCAGCTGCTCTGCATGGCGCTGATCCTCGGCGGAGTCGGGCTGGGGAGTGCCCGGCGGTAGGTTCGGGCCCATGACCGAGTGGGACATCAAGAAGCTGCGGATCCTGCGGACCCTCGCCGAACAGGGGACCGTGACCCGGACGGCCGAGGCGCTGCACATGACGCCCTCGGCCGTTTCGCAGCAACTGACGAACCTCGCCCGGCAACTGGGAGTGGTGCTGCTGGAGGCCGAGGGCCGCCGGGTGCGGCTCACGGACGCGGCCCACCTCGTCCTGCGGCACACGGAGGCGGTGTTCGCACAACTGGAACGGGCCGACGCGGAACTGGCCGGGTACCTCGCCGGGGACACGGGGGAGGTCCGGGTGGGCGCCTTCTCCACCGCCGTACCGGCGCTCGTGGTCCCGGCGGTGGCCGCGCTGCGCCGGGCCCACCCCGGGGTGGAGGTCCGGGTCCGGGAGACGGAGGCGGCGGAGTCCTACGAGCTGCTGTCCGCCGGGGGCGTGGACCTGGCGCTGTCCCTGGCGGCCCACGCGCCGACCGCGCGGGACCCCCGGTTCACCCGGGTGGTGCTGCTGGAGGACCCGCTGGACGTGGCGCTCCCGCCGGGCCATCCGCTGGCGGCCGCGGCCGATCTGCGGCTGGCGGACCTGTCCGGCGACCCGTGGATCTACGGCGGCAGCGGCCCCTGGTCGCAGATCGCCCGGTCCGCGTGCGAAGCCGCGGGCTTCGTCCCGGAACAGGCGCACTCGGCGTCCGGCTGGACCGCGATCCTGGCCATGGTCGAGGCGGGGATGGGCGTGGCCCTGGTCCCGCGCATGGTGTCGAGCCGCGCCTCGGGCCGGGCGCCGGGCGTGGCCGTCCGGGTCCTGGCCCACGACCGCCCGACGCGGCACGTGATCGCGGCGGTCCGCCGCGGCGCCGAATCCGCGCCCGCGCTGTCGCACGTCCTCGCGGCTCTCCGCGAGGTCGCTTCGGCCCGGCGGTAGGGGTTTTCCGGGCTCCGCCCGGACCCGGTCCTCAAATGCCGGACGGGCTGAAATTCAGCCGTCGGCATTCGAGGCGCGGGGTCCGGGCGGAGCCCCGGCCACGGCGCGAGCCGTCAGACCTGAGCGGCGGCGGCGTCGGCGGCCTGAGCCTTCAGCGCGCGCTCGACGCCCGCGCGGGACTCCGAGATCAGGCGGCGCAGGGCCGCGTTCGGCTCGGCCGAGGAGAGCCAGGCGTCCGTCGCGTCCAGGGTCTCCTGCGAGACCTGCAGGGCCGGGTAGAGGCCCACAGCGATCTGCTGGGCGATCTCGTGGCTGCGGGTCTCCCAGACGTCCTTGACCGCCGAGAAGAACTTCCCGGTGTACGGGGCCAGCAGTTCGCGCTGGTCGGTCTGGACGAAGCCGCCGATCACCGCCTCCTGGACCGCGTTCGGCAGGTCGCCGGACTCCACCACCGAGGCCCATGCCTCGGCCTTGGCCTCCGCCGTCGGGCGCGCCGCCCGGGCGGTCGCCGCGTGGCGCTCGCCGGCCGCCGTGGCGTCCCGCTCCAGCTCCGCCGCGATGGCCGCCTCCCCGGCGACGCCCGTCGCGGCGAGCCGCTCCAGGAACGTCCACCGCAGCTCGGTGTCGACGGCCAGGCCCTCGATCTCCGCCGAACCGTCGAGCAGCGCCGACAGGTAGGTCAGCTGTCCCTCGGTGCGGGCCGTCGCCGCGAACGCCCGCGCCCACGCCAGCTGGTGGTCACCGGCCGGCTCCGCGCCGCGCAGGTGCTCCAGGGTGGCCTCGGTCCAGGCCGCCAGGCCCTCCTCGCGCCACGCCGGGTCGGCGTACAGGTCGATGGCCAGCTTCACCTGGCGGTGCAGCGACTGGACGACGCCGATGTCGGACTCCTTGGCGATGCCCGAGAGCACCAGCGCGAGGTAGTCGCGGGTGGCGAGCTCGCCGTCGCGCGTCATGTCCCAGGCCGAGGCCCAGCACAGGGCGCGCGGCAGGGACTCCGTGAAGTCGCCGATGTGCGCGGTGACGGCGGCGAGGGACTCCTCGTCCAGGCGGACCTTCGCGTAGGACAGGTCGTCGTCGTTCAGCAGGAAGACCGCCGGGCGGGTGCGGCCCACCAGCTCCGGCACGGTGGTCAGCGCGCCGTCGATGTCCAGCTCGATCCGGTCGGTGCGCACGAGGGCGCCGTCCTGGAGCTCGTACAGGCCGACCGCGATGCGGTGCGGGCGCAGGGTGGACTCGCCCTTGGCGCCGGCGGGCAGCGCGGGGGCCTCCTGGCGGATACCGAAGGCGGTGATCACACCGTTCGCGTCGGTGGTGACCTCCGGGCGCAGGATGTTGATGCCGGCGGTCTCCAGCCATGCCTTCGACCAGGCGGTCAGGTCGCGGCCGGAGGTCTCCTCCAGGGCGCCCAGCAGGTCGGACAGGCGCGTGTTCCCGAACGCGTGCGCCTTGAAGTACGCCTGCACGCCCTTGAAGAAGGCGTCCATGCCGACGTAGGCGACCAGCTGCTTGAGCACCGAGGCGCCCTTGGCGTAGGTGATGCCGTCGAAGTTGACCATGACGTCGTCGAGGTCACGGATGTCGGCCATGATCGGGTGCGTGGAGGGCAGCTGGTCCTGCCGGTAGGCCCACGTCTTCATGGAGTTGGCGAAGGTGGTCCACGCGTGCGGCCACTTCGAGCCCTCGCCGTACGCCTGGCAGGCGATCGAGGTGTACGTCGCGAAGGACTCGTTCAGCCACAGGTCATTCCACCACTCCATGGTGACCAGGTCGCCGAACCACATGTGCGCGAGCTCGTGGAGGATCGTCTCCGCGCGCACCTCGTACGCCGCGTCCGTCACCTTCGAGCGGAAGACGTACTGGTCGCGGATGGTGACCGCGCCCGCGTTCTCCATGGCGCCCGCGTTGAACTCCGGGACGAAGAGCTGGTCGTACTTGGCGAAGGGGTAGGCGTAGGCGAACTTCTCCTGGAACCAGTCGAAGCCCTGCCGGGTCACGTCGAAGATCGCGTCCGCGTCGAGGAACTCGGCGAGCGAGGGCCGGCAGTAGATGCCGAGCGGTACGGACTGGCCGTCCGGGCCCTCGTACGAGCTGTGCACCGCGTGGTACGGACCGACGATCAGCGCGGTGATGTACGAGGAGATGCGCGGGGTCGGCTCGAAGCGCCAGACGTTGTCCTTGACGTCCGCGGCTTCCGGCGTCGGGGAGTTCGAGATGACCGTCCAGCCCTCGGGGGCCGTCACGGTGAACTGGAACGTGGCCTTCAGGTCGGGCTGCTCGAAGCTGGCGAAGACCCGCCGCGCGTCCGGCACCTCGAACTGGGTGTAGAGGTAGGCCTGCTGGTCGACCGGGTCGACGAAGCGGTGGAGGCCCTCACCGGTGTTGGTGTACGCGCAGTCCGCGACGACGCGGAGCTCGTTGACCCCGGCCGCCAGGTGGCCCAGGGCGATCCGGGAGTCCCGGAAGACCGCCGCGACGTCCAGCGACTCGCCGTTGAGGACGACCTCGTGCACGGCCGGAGCGACCAGGTCGATGAAGGTCTCGGCCCCGGCCTCGGCCGACTGGAAGCGCACGGTGGTCACGGACGGGTAGGTGCCACCCTCCTGCGCACCGCTGAGATCGAGTTCGATCTCGTAGGAGTCGACGGTGAGCAGCTTTGCCCGCTGCTGAGCCTCTTCACGGGTGAGATTCGTGCCTGGCACGCGTTCATCTCCTTCGATGGTGACGTTGCCCGGCCATCCTGCCATCCGGACAGGGCTCGCGCGCGGGACTAATCCACAGGCGAAACGGACGCACGTGAGGGCGGCACCGTCACGGTGCCGCCCTCACGTCGGGTGAGCGGGATCAGCCGCGCAGCTCCTCGGCGACCAGCTCGGCGATCTGCACCGCGTTCAGGGCCGCGCCCTTGCGGAGGTTGTCGTTCGAGAGGAACAGCGCGAGGCCGTTCTCCACGGTCTCGTCGGAGCGGATGCGGCCCACGTACGAGACGTCCTTGCCCGCCGCCTGCAGGGGGGTCGGGATCTCCGAGAGCTCGACGCCCGGGGCGTCCCGGAGCAGCTCGTGGGCACGCTCGACGCTGATCGGGTTCGCGAAGCGGGCGTTGACCTGGAGGGAGTGGCCGGAGAAGACCGGTACGCGCACGCAGGTGCCGGAGACCTTGAGCTCCGGGATCTCCAGGATCTTGCGGGACTCGTTGCGGAGCTTCTGCTCCTCGTCGGTCTCGAAGGAGCCGTCGTCGACCAGGTTGCCCGCGAGCGGGACCACGTTGTAGGCGATCGGACGCTTGTAGACGGCCGGCTCCGGGAAGTCCACCGCGCCGCCGTCGAAGGTCAGCTGGTCGGCGGCCTCGGAGACCGCGCAGGCCTGGCCCTTGAGCTCGGCCACGCCGGCCAGGCCCGAGCCGGAGACGGCCTGGTAGGTGGTGGCGACCAGCGCGGTCAGGCCGGCCTCGTCGTGCAGCGGGCGCAGCACCGGCATCGCGGCCATGGTGGTGCAGTTCGGGTTCGCGATGATGCCCTTGGGGCGGTTCTTGATCGCGTGCGGGTTGACCTCGGAGACCACGAGGGGGACCTCAGGGTCGCCGCGCCAGGCGGAGGAGTTGTCGATCACGACGGCACCCTGGGAGGCGACCTTCTCGGCCAGCGCCCGGGAGGTGGCGCCGCCCGCGGAGAACAGCACGATGTCCAGGCCCGCGTAGTCGGCCGTGGAGGCGTCCTCGATGGTGATCTCCCGGCCCTCCCATTCGAGGGTGGAGCCCGCGGAACGGGCCGAGGCGAACAGCCGCAGCTCGTCCACCGGGAACTTCCGCTCGGCGAGGATGCCGCGCATGACTCCGCCGACCTGTCCGGTGGCTCCGACGATTCCGACCCTCACGGTGACTCCTTTTGGTACGTACGACGCGGGCGCGCGTGAAGCCATCATGCGTACGACCCCACGAGCCTTGTCCAATCCATTGTCCGAGGAACGGACGGTGTCCCGGATGTGAACCCCTGTGTCGAGTTCGTGGCGGGCCTGTTGCAGGGCGCCTGAGCACCCGTTTTGCCTGGTCGGAGCCGGTTAGCGTCCGGTCTGTCATGACCGTTGTCCGGACATGGCCGACCGCAGAACGAACCATCCGATTCGGGGAGATCCACCGTGCGCGCCATCCGCCACCGCCGCCGGTCCATACCGGCGCTCGCCGCCCTCGCGGCCGCCGCCGTCGCCGCGCCCGTCCTGCTGACCGCCGCTCCGGTGGCCGCCCACCCGCGCGAGGGCAGACTGGCCGGGGAACTGGTGGAGGAGGTCACCGCCAAGGGCGCCTACCGCCACCTGAAGAAGTTCCAGCAGATCGCCGACGCGAACGGCGGCAACCGCGCCGCCGGTACGCCGGGCCACGCGGCCTCGGCCGCCTACGTGTACGAGACGCTGAAGAAGGCCGGGTACCAGGTCTCATACCAGGACTTCGACATCCACGAGGCGCACACGAGGACGGAGCGGACCACCGTCCTCGGCCCGGACCCCCGGGAGCTGGCCACCGCCGCCCTCACCTTCACCCGGTCCACCCCGGCCGGCGGCCTGGTCGCGCCGCTCGCCGCGGCCCGGGTCGACGAGACCCCCGGCTGCACGGCCGACGACTACCCGGCGGGTGCCTTCACGGGGAAGATCGCCCTGGTCAAGCGGGGGGCGTGCACCTTCGTGGAGAAGCAGCGGGCCGCGGCCGGGGCCGGCGCGCTCGGCGTGATCGTCTACAACCACAGCGGCACCACGCCGGTGCGCGGCGGGTTCTCCTCGCCCGCCGACGGAATCATCCCGAGCGCGGGCATCACGCTGGCCGACGGCGAGGCGCTGGCCGCGGCCGCCGCCCGGGGCGAGGTGAGCGTGCGCCTGGAGCTGGACCAGCAGATCGAGAAGAAGACCACCCGCAACGTGATCGCCGAGACCCGCGGCGGCCGCTCCGACCGCGTGGTGGCCCTGGGCGCCCACCTGGACTCGGTGCCCGCAGGCCCGGGCATCAACGACAACGGCTCCGGCTCGGCCGGACTGCTGGAGGTGGCGCTGAAGCTCGCGGACGAGGGCGCCAACAAGAAGGGCAGGGGGCCCGCCAACAAGGTGCGCTTCGGCTGGTGGTCGGCGGAGGAGTTGGGCCTGCTGGGCTCGGAGCACTACGTCGCGCAGCTGTCCGAGCAGCAGAAGAAGGACGTGGCGCTCTACCTGAACTTCGACATGATCGCCTCGCCGAACCCGGTGCAGTTCGTCTACGACGGGGACGACTCGGACAGGACGGGCGCGGGCGCCGGCCCGGCGGGCTCGGACCGGATCGAGGCGCTGATCAACGGCTTCCTCGACAAGAAGGGCAAGCCGCACGAGGGCAGTGACTTCGACGGCCGCTCCGACTACGGCCCGTTCATCGCGAACGGCATCCCGGCGGGCGGCACCTTCACCGGTGCCGAGGGCATCAAGACCGCCGAGCAGGCGGGGCGCCACGGCGGCACGGCCGGAGCCCCGTACGACCCGAACTACCACGGGGCGGGGGACGACCTGAAGAACGTGGACCTGAGGGTCTTCGACACCAACCTGGACGTGATCGCGCACGCGGTCGGCACGTACGCCGAGTCGCTGCGCTCGCTCGGCAGGCCGTAGGCGCAGTAGGCGCGCAGAGCGGGGAAAGGCCCGAGGGGGCGGTGCTCGTCAGAGCACCGCCCCCTCGGGTTTCCTGCAGGGTCCTACGGGAGGACCTTCTCGATCTGCACGCTGCCGGTGCCGGCGGCGGTGCCGCGGGCGTTGAGCAGCTGGACCTGGCCGAAGAACTGACGGCCCTCGGGGGCCGGGCTGCTGACCAGGACGTTCGCCGAGACCTGCGCGGTGGCGCCGGTGGCGAGGTTCACCGCGGCGGCCTCGTCGACCTGGACGGAGCCCAGGGCGGCCGAGAAGAACACGTCGCGGTAGTCGTACGTGGTGGAGCCGGACGGGATCGCGTAGCCGATCACCTTGACGGTGTAGGTGCCCGCGGCCGGGTTCACCAGGCTCACGGCCTCCTCGGAGTCGCCGTCGGCGGCCGAGCCGACCTTGACGCCGTCCTTGTAGACCTCCAGGTCGAGGTCGGCGGCGGTGTCGGACACCTTGCCGATCGCGACGTCGAGGCGCGAGGTGCCCGCGGGGACCGCGATCTCGGTGCTGTGGGTCTCACCGTTCGCGATGGTCGGCTTGGCGACCTTCGCGGAGCCGAGCGGACCGCCCTGGAGCTTGCCGCCGGTGATGGCCGCGCCGGCGTTCTTGACGCTCCACTGGACCGGGGCCGGAGTGCCCTGCTTCACCTCGGGCAGGACCTTGACCGCGGGGTCGAAGGCCGCGCCGAGCACGGAGACGTCCAGCTTGAACGGGTTGTCGAGCACCGGCGACGTACGACGGGCCTCGACCTCGATCTCCCAGACACCCGGCGTCGGCTCGGGGTACGAGCGCACGTCGGGGCGGCAGGTGTTGGCCGGGTTGTCGTAGTTCGGGTAGCAGTTGGTCGTGGCCGTCGGGTCGACCGGCACGCCGTACGGGTGGATCGCGATGAAGCGCGTCTGGGCGCCCGCCGCGAGACCGCCGAGGGCGACCTCCAGGCTCTTGGCGCCCGGCGGCACGGTCACGAAGTACGACTTGTGGCTGTTGCGCTGCACCGAGGAGCTCTGCGACAGGGCGAACGACGGCGCGGCCAGGGGGGCGGAAGCCACGACGGTCGTCAGGATCTGCTTGTCGATGCCCTCGGTGGTCTCGTCGTCCAGCTGCAGGATGCCGCTGTGGACGCCGGCCGACTTGGCGTTGGCCTCGACCTTGATGGTGACGGGCTTGTTCAGCGGCAGGGTGACGTAGTCGTAGCCGCCGACGACCTTGAAGGTGCCGTCGTTGTTGCGCCAGCTCAGGTCGTGCCGGGTGCCGTACTTGACGCCCGTGGTGCGGGTGACGACGACGTTGTAGACCTTCTTCTGGTTGACCTTGAGGCCACCCTCACGGTCGTACAGGCCGGTTCCGGAGCCCGGGGTCTTCAGGAACTGGTCGATCGCGGTGTCGACCGGCGCCTGGACGGTGAACTCGTTGGCCTTCGCGTCACGCTGGATGGACTCCCACGCGCCGGGGATGTTGATCAGACCCGAACCCTGGGCGTGCGCCGGGACGTTGTCGATCTTCTTGGCGGCGGTGGTGAGCGCGACCCGCAGCGAGGCCGGGGTCAGCTTGATGTTGTGCTGCTTGGCGGCCGAGATCAGCAGGGCGCTGGCGCCCGCCGCCTGCGGCGAGGCCATCGAGGTGCCCTGGAGCATGCCGTAACCGGCCGGCAGGGTGTAGCCGGCCTCCTTCACCGGGGCGCCGGGCAGCCAGGTCTGGATGGTGTTGATGGCCGCGCCGGGGGCGCTGATGGTCGGCGTGAAGCCGCCGTCCTCACGCGGACCGCGCGAGGAGAAGGGGAACATGTTGTACTTCGTGCTCACACCGGAGCCGTAGTTGGCGGCCCAGGTCTCCTTGGAGACCGACGCGCCCACGGAGATGACCTTGTCCGCGAGGGCGGGGTCGCCGATGGTGTTGACGCCCGGGCCCGAGTTGCCGGCCGAGATGACCAGCTGGACGCCGTAGGTGTCGATGAGGTTCTTGTAGAGCTCGGAACGCGCGTTGTTGCCGTCGTTCAGCGCCGGCAGGCCACCGATGGACATGTTGACGATGTCCACGCCGCGGTTGACGACGAGGTCGATCATGCCCTCGGTCAGCGCGATGTTGGTGCAGCCGCCGGACCAGGAGCAGGCGCGCGAGGAGACGAGCTTCGCGCCGGGCGCCTCGCCGTTCATCTTGCCGCCGAAGAGGCTGTTGGCGGCGGTGATGCCGGCGACGTGCGTGCCGTGCTCGGACTCGATGATGCCGACGTTGACGAAGTCGGCCTTCTTGCCGACCCAGTCCCCGCCGAGCGGGTCCATCGGGACGTCCTTGCGGATCTCGATCACGAACGGGATGCGCTCGGCGACCTCGGTCGCCGGGTTGTCCGTGCCGAAGTAGCCGATCTGGTAGCCGTCCTTGTACGGCTTCATCGGCTCGTTGTTCGTGAAGTCGCCGTCCTGGTCGGTGTCGACGCGGACGGTGCCGGCGGCGGCGTCGTAGAGCAGGCCGAACCGGTCGGTGGTGTCCCCGTCCCGGTTGACGTCGCCCGCCATGTCACCGGTGGCGGTGATCGACTCGCTGAAGCGGCTCCACTGGAAGCTGCCCTCCGGGGCCTTCCAGCTCTGGCCGCCCGCGGTGAAGGTGCCGCCCGCGGAGGTCACCGGGGTGATCTGCGCGCGCCAGGTGCCGTCGTTGTCGGTGATGGGGTCGGTGGCCGTCACCCAGTCGACGATCTTGCGCTCGCCGGTCGTGGTCTTCTGCAGGGCCGGGTGACCGAGGTCGACACCCGAGTCCATGATGCCGATGGTCACGCCGCGGCCGTCGGCCTGCGGGTTGTCCTTCACGAAGTCGACCGCACCCGTCTCGAAGGACGGGTTGTACGGGTTCTTCGCCGGGGTGTTCCTGTCCGGCGCCGCGTACGTCTCGGCGGCGGTCTTCTTGACCGCGCCCGACTCGCCCTTGGCGTCGGGACGGGGGTCCGGCAGCTGGATCTCGTGCCGCAGGTCGATGCCGTGCACCGAGGGCAGCTTGGTGGCCGCCTTCAGAGCGGCCTCCGCCTTGCCGGTGGGCACGGTGGCGCGCACGTAACCGAGCTTGTCGTACGTCTGGCCCACCGAGGCGCCCTGGACGGCGCCGAGCTGCTCCGCCACCTGCTTGGTCTGGCCGGGGGCGGTCGCGACCATGACGGTGACGTTCGCGTCACCCTTGGCCTTGGCCTGCTGAAGCAGCTCGGCGTCGGCCGAACCGAGCTTCTGATCGGCGGACTTGACCGCGGGCGAGGTGCCCGGGGTGTCCGCGCCGGTCGCCGCGAGGACGGGCCCGGCGCCGGTGGCCGCGAGAGCGGCGACCAGTCCGGCCGCGGCCGCGACGCGCGCGACGCGTCTGGCCCCGGTTATGGAGCTGGGGGATTCGAGGGTCATCAGCATCCCTGGTAAGTGAAAGATACGGTCCGGATTTCGGTGCCGGATGACCGGTCAGCTTGGCCTAAGTGACAGCTCTTTGGGGAGGGTTGTCATTGACCGAGACCTGCCATGGCGGACTCTCGCCAGCGCGAGGAATGCGCCAGCGCGGCCGTACCGGGGCACAGCGGTGCGAACCACAGGGATGGATGGGTCGATTTATCGACTTGATGGCCATGCGTCAGCACCGGGACGTGTTTGCGCCCCGGTGCGGGTGTGACAGATTTCGAGCGGTCAGCGCTCGCGCGTGCGCGCGTAGTGGCGTGAGGCCTTCGCCCGGTTTCCGCAGGCGGCCATCGAGCACCAGCGCCGGGTGCCGTTGCGCGAGACGTCGTAGAAGCGCAGGACGCAGCTCTCGGAGGCGCACTTGCGGATCCGGTCGGGTGCCGAGCCCAGCAGGTCGAGGTAGTCGCGCGCCGCCGTCCAGGCCGGACCCCAGGCGGGATCGGCGAACTCGGCGCGCTCTCCCGGGCCTTCGGCGGTCAGGGTGGCGCGGATGCGGCCGTGCTCCAGCACGGCGTCGACCAGGGTGCGGGCGCTCTCGTCGGCCGGGTTCGCGACGGCGCGGGCCAGTGCCTCGCGCGCGGTCAGCAGGTGGACGAGGGTCGCCGCGTCGGCGCGGAAGCGGTCGGCCAGGCCGGTGCTCTCCAGCCAGACCGCGAGCCCTTCCACCCGGGTCAGCCCGGCCGCACCGGCGAAGAGGTCCAGGGGTTCGCCCTCGCTGACCCAGCGGGTGTTGAGCAGGTCGAGGGCGACCGGCTCCCCGGTCAGGGGTCGTGGATCCGCCGCCGTCATGTAAGCCTCCTCGCGCTGCTAACCCCTCAAGGGTACGTGAGCGGTTGACACCCGAATGCCTAACCTTTAATGTCTATTTAGAAGGTTAGGCATGCTGCGTGGACACCTTCGGGAAGGAACTCGTCATGTCCGGGACGTACCACTGGGGGTCGCTGGCCGTGCAGGAGCGGCTCGGCGTGCGCGACCTCGCCGAGCACGTCGGACGCTCGATCGGTACGGGCATCCGTGACGTCGCCGCGGTCTTCCTGGAGCTCCAGCCGCACCTGGTCGTCGGCGCCGCCGACGGTACGGGGCGGGTGTGGGCCTCCCTGCTCACCGGTGCGCCCGGTTTTGTACGGGCCACCGGGCCGGACCGGATCGCGGTCGTGGGCGGTCCGCCGGCGGGCGACCCGCTCGCCGGGGCGCTGGCCACGGCCGGGACCCGGGTCGGGACCATCGCGCTCGACCCGCGCACCCGGCGCCGGATGCGGCTGAACGGAACCCTCTCGGTGACGCGGCGGGGTTTCGCCGTCGAGGTGGAGCAGGTCTTCGCCAACTGCCCGAAGTACCTGCAGAAGCGGCAGCCGCTGGAGCTGGTCGCGGAGGGGGCCGGGGTCGTGCGCCGCGGGACGGAGCTGACCTTTGGCCAGCAGCGGACCGTACGCGGCGCCGACACCTTCTTCGTCGCCACCACGGCGGAGGCGGACGGGGCCGACGCCAGTCACCGGGGCGGGCTGCCGGGCTTCGTGGAGGTGCTCTCGCCGGTCGAGCTGGCCTGGCCGGACTATGCGGGCAACGCCATGTTCCTGACCCTGGGGAACCTGACGGCCGATCCGCGGGCCGGACTGCTCTTCCCGGACTGGGAGAGCGGGGCGGCCCTGCAGCTCAGCGGCCGGGCCCGGACGGAATTCGGGGCCGACGGGAGCCGCCGCACCCGCTTCCGGGTGGAGTCGGTCGTCGAGAGCGTGCACCCGGGGCGGCTGCTCTGGAGCACCCCGGAGTACTCGCCTCACCTGGGCAGTACCACCAGGTAGGCGGCGGGTTCCCGGTCGGCGGACGCGGTCAGGGCGGTCCGGACGACCGCGGCCTGCTGCTCGGGCCAGTCGCGGAGCTTGCGGGGGGTGATGTGGATGACGGTCACCCCGAGCCGCTCCAGCGTCTCGCGCTTGCGCACGGACTCGGACCACTGCTCGTCCTCCCCCTGGCGCGGGGCGCGGGTGTCGATCTCCACCGCCACGGCGTGCTCGGGCCAGTACGCGTCGACCCCGCCGAGGTGCGGGCCGCCGGGCAGCCGGAGGTCGACGTTCCAGACGGGGTCGGGGAGCTCGTGGCCCCGTACGACCTGGTACAGCCGGTCCTCGGCAATGGCCCGGCCCTCCGCCAGCAGCGACTCGACCGCGTCGACCACGTGCGGCCGGTTCAGCAGCCGGGCCACCGTCAGCTCCCGTACGACGGCGGCCGGTTCGCAGTGCCCGCCGCGGACGGCCTCGCTCAGCAGGCGGCGTACGGTGCCGGCGTCCGAGAGCTGGGTGACGGCGTCGGCGACGGCCCGCGCGACGGGCGCGACCGGCAGCCCGGTCACCTCCTGGGACCGCAGCGGGGTGTGCGTCCGGACGATCCGCACGTCCCCGGTGGAGCGCAGCCGCCGCGTCCCGGGCACCAGCACGTCGATGTGCGAGAGGGCGAGCAGCGCGGGCGCGGAGCTGAACCGGTAGAGGGCGAGCGCCGCCAGCCCGGTGATCATGGCCTCGCCGCCGCGCCGTCCCGCGTACAGCAGCGCCGCGTGCAGGCGCTCCTCGCTCGTCGCAGGGCCGGAGTGGAGCAGGAACACCCCGGGCAGGATCTGCTGCCAGGGCCGCCCGGCCGCGTCGGAGGCGGTGACGCCGTGCTCGCGCAGCTGGGCGAGGGTCAGCACGCGGGGGCGGCTGCCGGAGAGGTGGGCGAGGGGGAGGGGTGCGTTGTGGTTCATGACGCGGTGATTCCCTCAGGCCATGGCCTTGCTAACCCCTGTTACACGCTCGTCGACAAATCCGGACAAGCTGGGGCTAAAGTACGGACGTTCGACTGCCGATGGGCTGCGCCCGTGTGGGCTACCGCTGCGCGGCACCTTGCGGGGGTTCCGCCCCCGGACCCCCGCGCCTCAAACGCCGGACGGGCTGGATCTTCC
>NZ_JBSGXU010000089.1:0-31446 GCF_053610205.1 Streptomyces sp. NPDC054932
GCCGGGGGTGATGTCGGGGTTCTTGTCCAGCATGAGCGCGGCGACACCCGCCACGTGGGGGGTCGCCATGCTGGTGCCGGACTTGTCGATGAAGCCCGGGGCGACGACGTCCTCCGGTCTTCCCGTGCCCGGCGCCTGCGCCGAGGCGATGAACACACCCGGGGCCGCGACGTCCGGCTTCGGCCTGCCGTCCGGGGTCGAGCCGTGGCTGGTGAAGTCCGCGATGTTGTCTGCGTCGTCGGTGGCTCCGACGGTGATGACGTTGCGTGCGTTACCGGGACAGCGGATCTTGGTCGCGTAGTCCCCCCAGAAGTCGACGCCTTCGTTTCCGGAAGCGACGACCACCACCACGCCGAGGTTCACGAGATTGTCGGCGGCGGTGCACAGCACGCAGTTGCCGGAGGGGCAGACCCACGCGCCGTCGCGGTGCGAATAGCCCCAGCTGTTGCTCGCGACGTCGGCGCCGGAGGTCGCCGCCGCGGTCAGCCCCGCGATCGCCCACGCCGGAGTGGCGCCCGTGGCACTGATGAACCGGATGTCGATGATGTTCGCGCCGGGGGCGACGCCCCGGAATGTCGCGTCCCGGCTCGCGATGATCCCCGCGCAATGAGTTCCATGGCCCCGGTCGTCGCGGTTCACCGCCGTACCGGTCATGTCCTGTTGCGGGCCGACCACGCCCGCGAGCGCGGGGTGCGCGGCATCCACACCGGTATCGATGACCGCTACGGAGATGCCCGCACCCGTGACACCGGTGGGCAGGACGTCCGCCCGGATCAGCGGCCGGCTGACGTCGAGGCACTCGACATGGCGCTGCTTGTTGCTGGTCACACTGCTGACATCGGCTCGCGCCGCCACCGCCAGCACCTCGGACGAAGTGAGCGTGGCGCGCACGCTGTGGGTCAGCCAGAACTCTTCCAGGACGTCGATGCCCCGCCGTTCGAGGTCCGCCCGGATGCCCTGCAGGAAGATGTCGGCCTCGGCCTGACGTGTTTCGATCGCCCGGGCCCGTTCGGTTTTCGGCACGGCGCCCCGGCGCACGGCATCCCGGCCCGACACCATATTGATCACGACCTCGTGCACCGGCTCCTCGGTCGGGCCGGGTGCACCCGTCCAGGTGGCGAGCTTGCGCCGCTCGCGCTCGAGGAGAATCGTGTTGACGACCCACGGATCAAGCTTGCGCACCGCTGCCGGGCTCTCCGCGGTCAGCTCTTCCAGCTGCTGCCGGCGTCTCGTCTGTACGTACCAGTCGAATTGTGCGCGGCTGCCGTCGGCGGCGGACCGGACATCCCTTCCAGGGGGCGGCGAGGGCATCCTGGCTCCTCTCAGTGCTCGTCCGCGATCTCGGCCTGCCTCGGCGAATCCAGCAGTACCTGCCGGACCTCCGGACGAGCTGCGACCGCGAGCAACGACGTTATCGATATACGAGCTGCAACCGTGTGATTGAGCCAGAACTCGCGGATGTCTCGCCCGCCCGCCGCAACGAGGGTGCCGACCACCGCCTCGGCTCGGCGCCGGAATGCCCGACGCATGGCGTCGACGGCCTCGTCACGCGTCACGGCCGATCCTGACGGGTGATCAGCGCCCGGAGTGAGGACGATGAGCACGGCGACTTCGGCGGGCCGAGCGGCGAGGATTTCCCGCTGCAGTGCGACGTCGAACTTCTCCCAGAGGTCCGGCGGGATCCGTTCCGACATCAATGGCTCCCGCCCGCCTCAGCAACCTGCGGGCGTCTGCGGCGCGGTTGCATCTCCTGGGTCCCCCGGGCGGGCTATCGCAGTGCCGCCCCAGGACCTGGAAGCCAGGATGCCCCGCCCAGGGGCCGGGGGCGGTGCATGCCCGCGGTCATTGATCACGGCGACCATCTTCCTCGACCCGGCGCCGTCGTGCGACCGGAAGGGCGGGCTCGTCCGTGGTTCGGACGTGGAGGCGGCCGACAATCCGGCAGGTCAGGGTGCCGCGGGGGCCGTGCAGGGGGTGAGGAGTACCCGGGCGCGGTTTCCGAGGGCTTCGTCCTGGCGGATGACGCGATCTTCGACTCCCGAGCGGACCACCCGGGCGTCGCCGTCGGCGAGAGCGGCAAGTCGGCGTTCGTGGTCGCCGGTCAATGCGTCGGGGCCGAGTGCTTCCAGCGCGTCGCAGGCACCCGCCGGGTCGGCTTCCTGTTCGGCGGGGCGCAGGATGGCCTCGGCGAGCACGGTGCGGTCCAGCGAGGCGGGTTCGGGCACCGCCGTGAGGGCCGGCACCGCGGCCGGTGTCTGTGCCGGATCGTTGAGGGCGGCTTCCAGGCGGGCTGTGAGCGGCCGTCCCGCGGGGCCGAGGAGGGCCGTGGTGCGGGCGGCCCGCACTACCGACCACCGGGACCAGGGGTTCTGTTCAGCGCGCGCGAAGACCGAGTCCAGAGCGGCAACCACCCCGTCCGCGTCCCCCGCGACACGCCACAGAGCCTGAGCGAGCGCCGTGTCCGTATCCAGCGCGGGCGTGGTGTCGCCGTCCGTGCCTCCTAGCGCCTCGCGCAGGGCAGGCACAAGCACCGCTGCCCGGGGGCCGAGCGCACCGGCCGTCCGGGCGGCCTCACTGAGTTGGCCGGCGCCGCGCCGGAGGTCCTGCTCGAGGCAGTGCAACAGGGGCGCGATCTCGCCGTCGAGGTCGTGCAGGGCCTTCGCCACGGCGAGGACTCCCTGCTCGGCCGCCACCGCCCGCAACGAGGTGACGGCCCGGGCGCGGTCCGCCGGGGCGCAGTCGGCGGCGACGGAAGCGATGGCGTGAGCGGCCTCGCCGGGCTTGGAAGGCACACGGCCGCCGGCCCCGGCCCCGAGTCGGCGGTGCAATCCGGCGCCGGGCACCGGCCCCGGCAGGACGGGTCCGCGTGGTTCTCGCGGACCCCTCTCGTGTCTCTCAGCCGACAGCGTCGAGCAGCAGTTTCGCGGCCACCTTCGCCCCGTCGGCGCGGACCGTACCGGCCACGCTCTTCGCCCGGCTGCCGGTTTCCGGTTCAAGAGCGGTCTTGAGCGCCGCCGACAGGGACTCGGCGGTCGGGACCGGACCATCGTGGGCTACGCCGATGCCCAGCTCTGCCACCCGGCCGGCCCAGTACGGCTGGTCCGCCAACTGGGGCACCACCACCTGGGGAGCGCCGGCCCGAGCGGCCGTCGTCGTCGTACCCGCGCCACCGTGGTGCACGACGGCGGCCACCCGTCCGAACAGCTGCTGGTGGTTGACCTCGCCGACGGCGAAGCAGTCGTCCCGGTCGTCGATGAGGCCCAGGTCCGCCCAGCCACGCCCGACGAGTGCCCGGCGGCCGCTCGCGCGGACCGCCTCGATGGCCACCCGGGCCGCGTCCTCCCCTGCGCGCACGGCCATGCTGCCGAACCCTACGTACACGGGCGGCGCGCCGGCATCGAGGAAGGCCACCAGATCTGCCGGGAGCGGCCGGTCGTCGGGCAGCACCCACGCGCCGGTCTGTACGACGTCGAGGTCCGGCGTCTCCAGCCACGGGTCCAGCACGGGGTCCGTCGCCAGCCACGGCCGGTCGCCGAAGGCGTAGTCGCGGACGTTGTCCACCGGGGGCAGGCCGATCGACGCTCGGCCGGTGTTCAGCGCCTCGCCGAACAGCGCGTTGATGCTCTCGGCGTCCAGCTCCCACAGCGCCCGGTTGTCGGTCACCTCCGGCGGGAACGGCCGCCCCGGGTACGCCAGCGGCGGGCGGTGCGGCGAGGGCAGGGTCAGCTGCTGGAAGATCACGGATACGCAGCCGATGCCCAGCTTCTCGGCAACCGACCGCGCCCCGGCGATGGCCGGCATTGCGCCCGTCACCACCAGCAGGTCACACCCGTCGGCCGCCGCGGGTATCACCTGCAGCTGACTGGCAATCAATTCCGCTGCGCGCCGGGGCAGATTGACCTTCGACGGCGGCGGCGCCGCAGTGGTCAGCGTGCGCGCTGACTGCCCGACGCCCACCATGGACACTCCGACCCCCGCCAGCCGCTCCGTGAAGTCCTCGTCCGGCGGCGCGCACACCCGCACCTCCGCGCCGAGGTCCCGCAACCGCACCGCCAGCGCCACCAGCGGCTCGACGTCCCCGCGTGACCCATACGTCGACAACACCACACGCACTTCGTTGATCTCCTGTTTCCGTAGCTTCCTGGCCGGGGCCGACGGTCCTGGGTCGGCGTGGAGCCCGGGTGACGGCCGTGACGAAGGCTGTCACCCGGTCGGCGTCCGATCTCAGTGCCGGGCCGGTGGTGGGGGCACCCACATGGACACTCCGGTTCCTTGTCCCACCACCACCGAACCGTTCACCCCGTTCCGATCGCGCCCTGGGCGGACGGGGCGGGGAGCGTGGCAAGTTCGCCCAGGGTGCGGGCCGCCGGCGCGGGGTCGACCAGCCACTTCAGGTGGCTGCCCTCCAGTGTGCGGACGTCGTACGGGTTGTGCGGCGTCAACTCGTTGCCCTCGCGGATCAGGCGGTCCTGCAGGGCGAGCGGCAGGCTCGCGTCGTCGGCCAGGCGGATGTAGGTCTTGGGGATGCGGCCCCAGGTCGCGGACTGCGCCCGGTCGGCGGAGCCGCCGACGTCCAGGTTCTCGTCGGGCTGGAAGGTGTTGAGGAAGGTGAGGAACTGCTCGTCGGTGCCGTCGGCGAAGAAGGCCAGCTTGAACGCGGCGATCGCGTCCGGTTCAGCGGTGCGGAAGTTGACGCGGAGCAGGCCGAGGTCGGCGGGGTTCCCGGCCAGCGCCGCGTCGAAGGCGGCGAGGTCGACCGTGGCCATCTCCGGCTCGGCGTAGTAGTCGTTGACGTCGAGGTGGACCGGGGCCCAGGCCGAGACGTAGACGAGGCGGTCGATCAGGTCCGGGCGCGCGTTGGCCGCGGCCGTGACCGTGACACCGCCCCGGCTGTGGGCGACGAGGATCACCGGGCCGTTCCGCTTGGCCCGTTCGAGGATGCCGATCAGGTGCGCGACGTTGTCGGCGAGCGTGACGCCCTTGATCGAGCCGGGCGCGCTCGCGAGACCGACGGTGTCCTGCGGCGCCTGATAGGCGTGGGTGAAGGTCGCCCGGAACCCGTGGCCGGGCAGGTCGACGGCGACAGAGCGGTGCCCGAGGAGGCCGAGTTCGGCCTGCAGGGGCGCGAAGGAGAAGGAGTTCGCGAACGCTCCGTGCACGAGTACGAACGTTGGTTGCATCTGTTTCTTCACTTTCCGGCCGTTGCGAGGGCTGCGGCCATGGCGGGTCCCCCGGGGGTGGGGGACGTCTTGGGTGCGTGGGCCTGCCAGCGTCCTACGCGATCACTCCGAGGTCCGACGCAGCACCAGGCAGACGAAGCCGAAGCTGTCCCGGTAGCCGTGCAGCCACTCCGAACGCGCGGTGTTGGCCGTCTCCAGCGCCTGTGCGGAGGCCGGATCGGCAGGGTGGTCCAGAGCCCATGCGGCCAGCGAGCCCCAGCAGGCCCACTCGTAGGCGTCCAGCTCTGCGCGGGTGCTGACATGGGCGTGGACAGGGGTCCATCCGTCGGCGGTGACGTGGTCCAGCGTGGTCGCCAGGTCGGCGAGTTCACCGAACATGTCGACGGCCACAGCTGAAGGGGCTCGGTCCCAGAACGACTCACCGATCAGCACGCGGCCCCCCGGAGCCAGGTGTTCTCGGGCCGCCGCGAGGGTGGGGAGGAGACCACCGAAGGCATGCGCGGCGCCGACGCTGATCACCAGGTCGAACGGCTGTGGAGAGACGAAGTCCGCGGCCGCCTGCCGGTGGAGGACCAGGCGCTCGCCGACTCCGCGTTCGCTCGCTGCCCGGCGGGCCCGGGTCAGGGCGACTTCGGAGACGTCGACGCCCTCGGCGTGCAGATGTGGGCGCGTCTCCAGGGCACGCAGGAGCCACTCCGCCGTGCCGCATCCGAGGTCGAGCACGCGCTCGTCGCCCCGCGGGAGGCCGCGTTCGAGCAGCCGGCTGACCGAGTCGTCGGCGAGCGGAGACTTGATCGGGTGGTCGGCATGGGCGATCGCGGAGATCTGTTCGCGGCTCATCGGCGCGGCGTGCCCCGCCTCGAGGAGCAGCTTCGCGGCCACCTCCGTCCCGTCGGTACGGATCGTGCCTGCGACGGCCTTCGCCCGTGCTCCCGTCTCCGGGGTCAGGGCCGTCCTGAGCGCGGCGGACAGGGACTCGAAGGTCGGGGTCGGGCCGTCGTGGGCCACTCCGATGCCCAACTCGGCCACGCGGCTGGCCCAGAACGGCTGATCCACGAACTGGGCCACCACCACCTGGGGTGCACCGGCTCGGGCGGCGGTGGTCGTGGTGCCCGCGCCGCCGTGGTGCACGACGGCCGCGACCCGGCGGAAGAGCGCCTGGTGGTTGACGTCGCCGACGGCGAAGCAGTCGTCCGCGTCGTCCACCAGGCCCAGATCCGCCCAGCCACGGGAGACGAGCACGCGGCGGCCCTGCGCCCGGACCGCCTCGACGGCTGTCCGGGCGACCTCGGTCGCCGCGCTCAGGGGCATGCTGCCGAATCCGACGTACACCGGTGCGGTGCCGGCGTCCAGGAACGCCTCCAGATCGGCGGGCAACGGGCGTTCGTCGGGCAGGATCCACGCACCGGTCTGCACGACGTCGAGGTCCGGCAGTTCCTGCCACGGGCCCAGGACCGGGTCCACCACCAGCCACGGCCGGTCGGTGAAGACGTGTGCGCGGACGTCGTCCACCGGTGCGAGGCCGATCGCCGCGCGATGGGAGTTGAGGGGCTGCAGGTAGAGGGCGTTGACCTTCTGGGTGTCGAGGTCCCACAGGGCCTGGTTGTCGGTCATGTCGGGCGGGGCCGGCGGGCCGGGCCGCGGCGGCGGCGGGTAGTGCGGGGAGGGCATCTCGAACGGGTGGAAGCCCGCGTACACGTAGCGGATGCCCAGCTTCTCGGCCACCGAGCGGGCGCCGGCCGGCATCAGACCGCTCGCCACCAGCACATCACAGTCCTCGGCCGCCTTGCCGACCGTGTCGAAGTGCGCGGCGACCAGCTCGGCCGCGAACGCGGCCGCGTCCGACGGCGGCGCAACCGTCCGCAGCGCGCGCACGTCCCGCCCGAAGGGCACCAGTTCCGCGCCGACACCGGCCAGCAGTTCCGCGAACTCCTCGTCCGGCGGTGCGCACACGCGTACCTCCGCGCCGTGCTTCCGCAACTGCGCCGCCAGTCCCGCCAGCGGCGCGATGTCGCCGCGCGATCCGTAGGCCATCAACAGCACACGCATGTCGTGTTTCTCGTTTCTGTAGGTGCCGGCATCGGCCGGCGTCGGTGCGGCAGGATCCGGGTCTTCCGGGTCTGCCTGCCTCGTGCCCGTCGGGGCCGGTTCGTGCCAGATGGTGCTGATCAGCTGGATCAGCGGGATCAGCGGGCCCGGGTTGGTCCACGGGTGCCTCTTCGGTTCCGGGTACGGAGACGACGGGCGTAGCAGTCCATCGCGGCTTTCGGGCGATCAGTCCTCGATCGCCTGGTACAGAGTCGTCCAGAAGTCGTGCATCAGGTGGACCGAGTCGGGGACCGATGTGCCGACCTGGGTGAGGAGGATTCCGACGACGTTGTTCACGGGGTCGGCGTAGGTGGAGGTCCCGGAGCCGCCGTCCCAGCCGAACTGGCCGACGGGAGCGTAGTCGCCGCGGTAGGTCCGTACCGCCATCCCGAAGCCCCAACCGCCGTGCTGGCCCTGGCCGAAGGAGATGTGGACGTTGCTGGTGGCCAGCTCGGTGCGGGCGGCGTTCTGTGCGGGGGTGAGGCGGTTGGTGGTCATCAGCTCCACCGCCTGCCTGGACAGAACGCGCACGTCGCCGTGCTTGCCGCCGTTCAGCAGCATCCTGAAGTAGGCGTGGTAGTCGTCCGCAGTGGAGACCAGACCACCGCCACCGCCATGGAACGCCGGAGGGATGTTCCAACGGCCGCCCTTGGACTCGTCCCATACGTGAAATTCGCCGGACTCCGGGTCGGGCGCGTAGAGGACCGGCAGCCGGTCGATCTTGTCGTCCGGGACGTGGAAGCCGGTGTCCTCCATCCCCAGCGGGCCGAAGACGTGTTCGCGCAGCGCCTCCTCGAAGGTCTTGCCGGTCACCCGGGAGACCAGTACGCCGACCAGGTCGCTGGCAAGCTGGTACTGCCAGTGTTCTCCGGGCTGGTGCATCAGCGGCAGGGTGCCCAGGCGGCGCAGCCACTCGTCCTGCTCCGGCATCGGCGTGGGCAGGTTGGGCGTCAGCCCCTGTGCGAAGACCTCGTTCATGATCGGCGTACCGATGGAGGTCATGTCCATACCGAGGCCGAAGGTGGAGGTCAGCACGTCCCGGACGGTGATCGGACGGTGCGCCGGGACCGTGTCGTCGATCGGGCCGTCGAACGCTTTCAGTACCTGACGGTCGGCCAGCTCCGGCAGCCATCGGTCCACCGGGTCGTCCAGCCGCAGCCGGCACTCGTCGAGCAGCACCATCGCCGCCGCTATCGAGACCGGCTTGGAGGTGGACGCCATCCGGAAGATGGTGTCCCGGCGCATCGGCGCACCGCCGTCGCACTCCATCGCGCCCAGCGTCTCGACGTGCGTCTCGTCGTCCTTGCTGTACAGGGCGACGACGCCCGTGATCTTGCCGGAGTCGACGTGACGGGCCAGTGCGTCGCGGATCTTGCGCTGCCCTGCAGCGGTGAACTGGGACATGGTGGGGTGCTCCCTGGTCGGGTGGACGTATCGGGCGAGGAGGGGAAGGTGACGGATGTTGAGGGGGGTCAGAGGCTGCGGGCGGAGACGGTCAGGTCGCCGAGCCGGCCCTCGGTGCGCACCTCTGCGGCGGTGGAGGTGGTTTCGACGCGCGAGCCGGTGGGGAGTTGAAGCGTCACCTCGACGGATCCGGGGCGCGGTCGGCGGCGAGGAGGCTTGTGCGTCCGGCAGGTATCTCCACGACGGCAGCGATCGCGTCGGAGGGCTCGAACTTCCGCATCGGGCGTTCTCCTTGATGGACGGTCAGATAGTGGAATGGTCAGGTGGTGGGCACGTCGAGCTGGAACTCGCGGGTGCGCCGGTAGGAGCGGAAGCCCAGGCGGTGGTTGACGGCCAGCATGTGGACGTTGTCGTCGGCGTTGTCCGTCTCGGTCTCGACGACGCCGGGGTGATCGGCGCGCAGCCACCGCACCATGGCGGCCTTGACCCACATGCCCAGGCCGGCGCCGCGGTGCGCGGGCACGACCGCCGTGTCGTACTGCTGGGCACGCGGCCCGGAGCCCCCAGGGAGCACGATCTCGGTGTAGCCGGCCAGGGTGCCGTCGTCATGGACAGCGGCGATCGTCAGCAGGGTGTCGCCGCGGTCGGCGACCACCTTGCCCATGGCGCGCACGCGTTCGGCGTCCCACGCCACGCTGCCGTAGTCCAGGTCGCCGACGGGCATGTCGTTCATCGCGTTCTTGGCCGTGGCGAACGCGTCGGCGAGCCCGTCGGGAACCGTGCCGGTCCAGCCGGTCAGACGGTAGCCAGGGTGCTCGGCATCGGCGATCCGCAGCAATTCAGCCGCGTCCAGCTCGTCGAGACGCAGCATGAGGTGATCCAGGGTGAGCGCCCGGCGGAAGCCCTGGCGCTCGCTGAACGCCTCGCCCGGGCTGTCGGCCGCGGCTGTCGCTACGAGGCTGCGCCGGCCCTCGGCGCGGCAGGCCGCCACGACCGCCGACAGGAGGAGCGAGGCGGTTCCCAGGCGCCGGTGTGCGGGATCGACGTGGAGTTCCAGTTCGGCCAGGTGCTGCTGGCCCGGTGAGGTGAACAGTCGCAGGCCGGCAACTCCGACGGGGGTGCCGTCCTCCGCGGCGGCGAGCCAGGTCAGTCGGCGACTGCCGAGGGCGGGCCGGGTGAGCTGGGCGCGGATCCGTCCGAGGTCGGGGGCCGGCACTCCGGGCAGATCGTGGGCCGTCGAGGCGGCGACGACCTGGTGCCACGCGGCGACCTCGGCGTCGGAGACGCGCTGGAGCGGAGTGACATGAGCGGATGGGGACACTGTGATGGCTTTCGCGGTAGTGGTCGACGGGCGCATTCGGTCGGGCGATGGACGGTGAGGACGGCGGGTGGTGAAGGTGTGTCAGGCCGCGGTGCCTGGGTTCCAGCGGTCGAGAGCGGTGTAGGCCGGAATCCAACGGGCGGTGCAGTCTGCGTACGCGCGCGGGGGCAGCTGGGCGAGGAGCCTCGTCGCGGTCGGCTCGTCGGCGCCGTCCAGGAGCCACGGCAGCAGAAGTGGTGCGTCCTTGCCGATGTGCTGGGCGTGGACCTGGCTGAAATGGGCCCACTGCTCGGCGGTCAGCGTCCGCCGGAGCAGCGGGAAGGCCGTGTCCTCCTCGTGCTTGAGGTGGCCGGCCAGGCCGCGGGTCAGTGCGTCGGTGAGCTGGCCCAGCCGCAGCGGGTCGGCTCCGGGCTCGGTCAGCAGCTCGTCGATGGCCTGGATCACCGGAGCAATGGCGGCGTGCTCGGCCTCCATGACCTCCAGCAGCGCCAGGTCCTTCGGGCGGCCGGCCAGATTCTGTCGCAGCGACGGCCACAGCGCGCCGTCCTCGGCAGCGTGGTGCGCACGGAGGGCCTGTTTGAACAGTGTCCATCCGGCAGCGGTGGCCAGTACGCGAACGGGGTCACGGTCCGCGGCGGTGGTGACCCGGTCCAGCTGGGCCAGTTCCCGGCGCAGGGCGCCATGCATCGCATACATCACGGTCAGGTCGATGGCGTCGCTCATCGGGCCGGACGAATGCGGCGTTCTTCACGGCTCTTCATACGTGCGTGCATGCCTCAAACGATCTGGCGATCCGCGCATATGATCAAGCCACACTTCCACGCGGTTCGATAACCGCTGAGTTATCGACACGGGGGGAGGCGGGGGCCGGTGGAGCTGCGGGACATCGAGATCTTCCTTGTGCTGGCGGAGGAACTGCATTTCGGCCGGGCCGCACAACGGCTGCACGTCTCCCAGGCACGCGTCAGCCAGGCCATCCAGAAGCAGGAACGACGCATCGGGGCCCAGCTGTTCGCCCGCACCAGCCGCACGGTCCGCCTGACGGAGATCGGCCGGCAGTTCCGCGACGACCTTCAACCGGTCTATGCGGGCCTGCACGAATCCCTGGAGCGAGCCCAGTTGGCGGCCCGCGGTATCACCGCACAGCTCCGCGTCAACCTGATGCCCTTCAACGTCGCCGATCTGCACCCATACTGGAAAGCGTTCCGCGCGCGGTACCCGAACTGGGGACTCCAGGTCCGCCAGGCGACCTTCACCGATCCGTTCGGCCAGCTGCGCAACGGCGCCACGGACGTCATGATCGTCTGGCTGCCCGTCGAAGAGCCGGACTTCACCGTCGGACCGACCCTGTGCACCGACCCGCGAGTCCTTGCCGTGGCCGCCGACCACCGGCTCGCGGCACGGGACTCCGTACCCGTGGAACTGCTCGCCGAGTTCCCCCACGCCACTGCCCTCGGCCTGCCGGACTACTGGGAGGACAGTTACCTGCCCTTCTCCACCCCCCGCGGCCGTTCTATCGAGCGCATCACGGCCGCGGCCTCGGACAACGCCGATCAGCTGATCAGCCACGTCGGCATGGGCGACATCATCCACACCTTCCCCGGCCATGTCACCAGACACTGGGGCATGTCGAACATTCGATTCCTCCCCGTCCCCGAGATGGCCACCCTGAACTTCGCCCTGGTCTGGCGGACCGAAGCCGAGAACGACCTCATCCGCGCCCTGGCCGACACCGTGCGCGACCTCGGTGTATTCCGCTTCTGACGCAGCCTGCCCGCTCCCCACGTCGTAGGGCGAGCCGCTGCGGTGCCCACATCGGAAGTACAGCTCATCGACGCCGTCGCGCGGCTGTGTCGGGGCGATGCGGCCGACAGCGCAGCCGGTCCACGCGGGCCGAAGTGCCGCAGCCTGACCACCAGCCGCATTTACTACGGAAGTTGCTCCACCCCGTCCCAGAAACAGTCACGCATCGCGTGCCGCCCGACGGCCCGTTCCGGGTGCGAGGCATCGTTGCGGTGCACCAGCTGGCGGTCGAGGCGCTCCGGGCGCCGGGCATCTCCCTCGGGGCTCGAAGGCGCATCCGGCAGGCGTTGTGCACGATCGCCCGCAGTCATGCACCCATGGCCGCGCGGCCGCGGCCTGCGCCGGTTCCAGCCCCTGATGATGAGACCGTGCCGTAGGCCCGGAGGGTGTCGGCCGGGTCGCCGGGGCGGCCTCGCAGGGTGACCTCCAGAAAGGCGAGGGTGGCCGCGGCGACGACGCGCGGGCTCTCGGTGCGGCCCAGGGCGCCGACGATCGAGGGCACCGGCGGCAGGTAGAGCGGGCCGTCCATGAAGGTGAGGTGCCCGGCGCCGGGGACGGTGAGCCGGTAGCTCGTCGCGGTGCTGTGCTCGAGGGCCTCCGTGAGCCGGGGCAGGTAGCGCGGGTCGGTGCCGGCGGTGATCTCCTGGGTGAGGGCGAGCGCAGGCTGCTCGAGGGCGGGCGCGGTGGGGCCGTGGGGGTAGCCGTCCAGGTCGATGACGGCGTCGAACCGGCGGTCCTGCCGGGCCGCCTGGAGGGCGGCGGCTCCGCCCAGGGAGTGGCCGGCCACCGCGGCGCGGCCGATGTCCAGGCGTCCGGTCAGCGGGTCGGCGGTCTCACCGCGGTCCAGTCTCTCCAGCTGGGTGAGGACGAAGCCGAGGTCGGCTGCCCGGACGGCAGTCCAGCCGGCGGCCAGTTCCTCGTCCCGGTCGCGGTCCCCGGAGGAGGCGATGGTGGCGCGGATCGTGCGGCCGTCGGCGAGGACGACGACGGCGGAGTCGTACGGGTGGTCGAGGGCGGCGACCAGGTAGCCGTGGCTGGCCAACTCCTCCGCCCAGGCGGTGTTCTGGGACCGTACCCCGCCCGACCCCGGGGAGAAGAGGACGACCGGGAACCGCTCTCCCCCGCCGGCCACCGGGGCGTCGACGACCGCGCGGCTGCGGGCCCTCGGGACGCCGTCGACCAGGAAACCGGGCAGGCCGACCCCGTCGGCGAGGGCCTCGGAGACGGTCCGTGCCTCGTCCTCCGTGCGTCCCATGTACTGGGCCCGCGGGACGCCCGCAGGACTCTTCTGCGCCGGGTACCAGAGCTGGACCACGACCGTGCGCCGGTCGTCCGCATCTGCGGTGAAGCTCTCGGCGCGCAGCGGGTCGGTCCACTGCACCACCCGGGTGCCGACCGCGAACGCGCCCGTCGGCTCGGGGAAGACGGGCACGGGGAAGGCCCAGGCGGCCACCGGGCCGGCGGCGATCAGGCCGGCGCAGGCCAGCGATCCCGGCAGGGCCAGCCACCAGCGGGCCCGCCGCGCCGGTCGGCCGGTACGCCGCCGCAGCAGGGGCGGGAGGGCGAACGCCGAGGCGACGGCGGCGCCGACCAGGACCGGCAGCATCTGCCAGCGGATCCCCACGATGCCCAGCACGATCGCCGAGGGTACGAGGAGCGCCCCGGCCGCGACGGTGCCGGGCCGGCGGGCGGCCGGGGGGAGCCAGCGCGCCACCGGCAGCGCGACGGCGCCCAGCAGGACGAGGACTTCCGGAAGGGACAGGGACAGCCCCGGGATGGTTTCGGTCACCCGGCCATGCTCGGCGCCGGGCCCGCACCGACGCATCGGCCCCGGGTCGCCGCCGACTGCGACCGGCGTGGCAACCGGGTCGGGCCGCGGTACGACCGGAGTGGCAACCGGGCACCCCGGACCTGCGGCCGGCCTGCGACCGTGGGAGGTGGTGGTCTCCTCCTGTGGTCGTACCCCGGCACATTGCGCTCCGACGCCGGTCTCATGTGCGGCGCGGACCCGCGGCCTAGGCTGCGGCTGTACGCGGTGGCGGCCCCGGCCGGGCCGCCACGACGACCGATCGGCGGAGAGGTGTGACGGTGCGCCACCGGGACCGGGTACCGCCCCTGGTGTGGGACTCGGTACTGCCGGCGCTGCTCCTGCTCAACGTCGTGACCACGTACCCGGCCCGGGAGCTGCCGGTGGCGGCGGCGCTCACCACCGCCCTGGCGCTGCCCCTGGTGTGGCGGCGCCGGGCCCCGCTCACGGTGTTCGCCACCGTGGTGGCCGCGGCCTTCGTGCAGTGGCTGGTGGACGTCCAACTTCCCGGGGACATCGCCCTGCTGGTGGCCCTGTACACGGCGGCCGCGCACACGGGCCGGCGCGGCACGCTGCTCGCCGCCGCCGTCGTGGAGGGCGGGGCCGTGCTGGCCTGCCTGCGCTGGGCACAGAACGGCGCGTTCCTGACCCCGTTCGTCGCGCTCTCCGCGACGGTGGTCGCCGCCGCCGTCCTCGGGGTGAACGTGCGGACCGGCCGGGCCTACCTCGCCGCCGTGCAGGAGCGGGCCGAACGGCTGGCGCTGCACCAGGAGCAGCGGGCGCTGCTGGCCGTCGCCGAGGAGCGGGCCCGGATCACCCGCGAGATGCACGACATCGTCACCCACAACCTGTCCGTCATGGTCGCGCTCACCGACGCCGCCGTCTACGCGCAGCACAGGTCCCCGGACCGGGCCACCGCCGCGATGCTGCAGATCTCCGGGACGGGCCGGCAGGCCCTCACCGACATGCGGCGCTCGTTGGGCGTCCTGCGGGCCGACGAGCCGGACGCCGAGCGCCACCCGCTGCCCGGCATCGCCCAGCTGGAGGCGCTCGCCGATCAGATGGCCGCCGCCGGGCTGCCGACCGGCCTGGAGGTCCGCGGCGGCCACGCCCATGTGCCGGCCACCGCACAACTCACCGTCTACCGCCTGGTGCAGGAAGCGTTGACCAACACCCTCAAGCACACCCCCGCCGGCACCCGCGCGACGGTCCTGGTCGAGTGCTCGGCCGGGAGCGTCGGCGTGGAGGTCACCGACAGCGGCCCCCGGCCGGCGCTTCCCGCCGCCGCACCGTCCGGCCACGGCATCCCCGGCATGCGCGAGCGGGCGGCCGCCTACGGGGGAACGCTGCGGGCCGGACCGCTTCCGGGCGGCGGCTGGGGCGTGCGGACCCGGCTCCTGCTGGGCAGCAGCGGGACGGGCACCGTATGACGATCCGCATCGTGATCGCCGACGACGAGGCGCTGCTCCGGATGGCCTTCGGCACGGTCCTGGAGGCCCAGCCCGACATGGCGCCGGTCGGCGAGGCCGCGGACGGCGCCCAGGCCGTCCGCCTCGCCCGGGAGCTGCGGCCCGACGTCGTCCTGATGGACGTCCGGATGCCCGGGACGGACGGGATCGAGGCGACCCGGCAGGTCGTCGAGGTCTCCCCGGGGAGCAGGGTGCTGATCCTGACCACCTTCGACCTGGACGCGTACGCCTTCGCCGCGCTCGGCGCCGGGGCCTCGGGCTTCCTGCTGAAGAACACGCGACCCGAGGAGCTGCTCACCGCGATCCGCAACGTCGCGGCGGGCGACGCGGTGCTCTCCCCGCGGATCACCCGGCGCCTGCTGGAGGACTTCCGTCCGCACCTGGCCGAGGGGGGCACCCCCGTCCGCGACGAGCGGCTGGACCGGCTCAGCGCCCGGGAGCGCGAGGTGCTCGTCGAGGTCGGTCGCGGCCTGTCCAACGCCGAGATCGCGGCCGCCCTGTACCTCGCGGAGGCGACCGTGAAGTCCCATCTGGGGCGGATCCTGCTCAAGCTGGAACTCCGCGACCGGATCCAGGCCGTGGTCTTCGCCCACGAGAACCGCCTGGTCCCCCCGGCCTGACGCCGGCCGAGGGCTCAGAACAGCGGCCGGACCACGTCCCGGACCGGGCTCGCTGCGGTGGTCGCCCTCGACCTGAAGGTCAAGGCGGCCAGGAATGCCTCCAGGACGTCACGCAACCCCGGCCCGACATGGGCAACGCCGTGGCGCACCAACCCACCCTCCGACCCTGACGCAGCAGGGCTCGCGGACCGGCCGGACAGACGGTCCTCGTCTCGGCGTCCTCGGCCAGGAAGTGACTGGAGCCGCGCTATGGGATCAGGGCGAGGATCTGGCACAAGCAGTTCGTCCATCGCGTCGTGAATGTGCACCAGCCGCTCCCACGCTATTCCCCGATGGGCGGCGGCAGCCGTTGTGTGATCCGGTCGAACAGCTCTGTCAGCGGTTCACCTACGTCCTGGCCGAAATCGGTCAGCCCGTAGGTGACCTGGGGCGGCGTCGTCGGCTCGACCTCCCGCCAGACCAGGCCGTCCTGGACCAGCGCGCGCAAGGTCTGGGCAAGCATCTTCTCGCTGATGCCCTGAATGCTGTCGCGCAGCTCGTAGAACCGGAGGCTGTTGCTCCGCAAGGAGATCAGCACCCAGACGCCCCACCTGCTGGTCACGTGGTCGACGACATCGCGCGCGGGGCAGTCGGTGTGAAGCACGTCATACCGCTTGCCGGCCTCGGGCTGTCTGCGCTGCATGCTTCCCACCATGTCATGAACTTACCTGAAGGTATGTCCTTACCAGAAGTTAGCCCGGCTTCTAGCGTGAGGCCACCGAGAACATCTGACGAGGAGTTACTCATGATCGTGGTGACCGGAGCCACCGGGAACATCGGCCGGGCCTTGACGCAGGAGCTGGTTGAGGCGGGCCGGCAGGTGACGGCCGTGTCGCGGCATACGGCGGCAGTACCGGACGGGGCCCGCCACGTGGTGGCCGACCTGACCGAGCCGGCCGGCCTCAGGCCCGCGTTGGCCGACGCGAAGGCGCTGTTCCTGCTGCTGTCCGGCGACCTGCACGCCACTGGAGCCGGCCCCGCCGACATCATCGGCGAAGCCGCGGACAGCGGGGTCCGCAGGGTCGTCCTGCTCTCCACGCTGGGCGTGGCGACCAGGCCCTTCGGCCCGACACGGATCGCGATGCGCGCGCTCGAGGACACACTGCGGGAGTCCGGCCTGGACTGGACCGTCCTGCGGCCGGGCGGCTTCGCCTCCAACGCCCTGTGGTGGGCCGAGTCCGTCCGCGCACAACGGCTCGTCGCCGCGCCGTTCGGCGACGTGGGGGTGCCCATCATCGACCCGGCGGACATCGCCGCGGTCGCGGCGGCCTGCCTGCTGGATGACCGACACACCCACGGCGTCTACGAGCTGACCGGCCCGAAGGTGATCACTCCGCGCCAACAGGCGGAGGACATCGCCGCCGCGCTGGGCTCTCCGGTGAGGTTTCACGAGCTCACCCGCAGCGAGGCCAAAGCCGCCATGACCCGGAGCATGCCGGCGGAGCTCGCCGACGACACCCTGGACATCCTCGGTTCCCCGAGCCCGGCCGAACTGCGTGTCAGTCCGGACGTCCAGCGGGTCCTCGGCCGCGCCCCGCGCCCCTTCGCCGACTGGGCGACCCGCAACGTCACCGCGTTCCGCTGAGAGACCAGGGAGCCCAGCCACTCCCGGAGCCTCCCCCGCGAAGGCGGCTACGGCCTCCCGGCCAGGCACGGGCGGGGATGCGGACGTTCACGCTGTTCCGCCGGGGGCAAGTTCACGGAATTGCCCAGGTGGGCGGTGAACGGGGGGCGGCGGCCCGCACGGACGGTAGCCGCTGCCCGCCAGTCGCCCAGGGGCTGCGGACCCTGCGCGCAGTTTTGCCTCCGTGGCGGTCTCGACCTCCTGGCGCCCCGCACCGGGCAACTGCGAGGCAGCGTCTACCGGCTCTGGGGTCCGGTCGGATGGTCGCCCCGCTCGTGCGTACACGTTTGCCTGCGGCGAAGGACACACCTGTCCCAGAATGGAGGCCTCATCGCGGGCTGCGTCGATCGCCGCCCAGTCAGTCGGGGGTAATAGATGGAGCATCTCCTCACCATTCCGCTGGACGATCAGGACGACGGAGTCGCGGTGTTCGAGGTCTCGGGTGACCTCAACGGTTCGGACCTCGAACTGGCTGCGGGTGGAAACCTGGCCACGCGTACGCGGGTCACGCTGCAAGAAGCGCTCGACCAGGTGAAGCCCACCCTGACACGGGTGTCCGAAATGGTCCGGGAGCTGGGTCCGCAGGAAGCCGAGATCGAGTTCGGCCTCAAGATGGGCGGTGAGACCGGGGTGGTGATCGCGAAGGGAACTGCAGAGGTCAACTTTGCCGTTCGGCTCGTCTGGACTCGTTCCTGAGCGGCGCGGCCGTGCGCCGCGAGGGCTTCGTCGTCAAAGTGCGGGCCAAGGCGTCGGAGGCCCCTGTCGGCGTCGGGTTCATGGTGGGCCCCAATCAGGTCGTGACCTGTGCCCATGTGGTCAACGTGGCGTTGGGACGTGAGAAGGACAGCCGTGGCCAGCCCGCTGACGGAGCAAGAATCCAGGTGGAGTTCGTGCTGCTGGGTGATGCCGAGGGAGGGCCGGTCCGAAACTGCCGCATCGATGCCTGGGATCCTCCACCGGGGGCCGGGTCGGCCGGCCGTGACGTTGCAGGCCTCTCAATCGTGGGCGGTGATCTGGTCCCCGTCGGGGCAGGTGCGGCAAGGCTTCTCGACTCCCGCATGGGGATCGCGGGTGGAAGAGAGGTTGCTGTTTTCGGCTATCCCGGCAATCCGCCTCGTGAGGTCAACGGAGCGTGGACCTCCTGCGTCTTACGCGGGGCCGTCGGTGGTGGTCTGATTCAGCTGGATGCCGCGAGCGAGGCCGCGCTGCGGGCTCAGCCCGGATACAGCGGGGCTCCCGTCATCGTTTCAGACCGCTGGGGTGATGCCATCGTGGGCATGGTCGCCGTGGCGAGCCGAGGCGGTGCCGCGGGTGATGCCTACGCGGTTCCCGTGGCCGAGATCGTGGCGTCCTGGTCGGACGTCCTTGGGCGTAGCGCGCTGCCGGCCTGCCCGTACAGGGGTTTGCAGGCGTTCACGGCGGACGACGCCAAGGCCGGGTACTTCGTCGGCCGTGAACGGGAGGTCGGCCGTCTGCGGGACATGGTTCGCGTTCAGCCGCTCGTGGTGGTGACCGGTCCGTCAGGGGTGGGAAAGTCCTCGCTGGTGGCAGCCGGCCTCGAGCCGGCCTTGGCCGAGGATGGATGGTCCGTTGCAACGTTCCGGCCCGGCGGGTCTCCGTACGCAGCCGTGGCTCGGGCCCTGCTCGGGCTCGAGCAACCCGGCACCAACCACTCCCTGGAGCAGCTGGAGCAACGCATCCAGGCATTGCGTGTCGAAGGTTTCTGGGCGGTCGCCAGCAAGGTCTCGTTGCTTACAGGGCGTCGTATCGCGTTGATCGGTGATCAGTTCGAGGAGGTCCTCAACGGCGGCCCCGAAGACGAGAAGCCGCTTGAGTTCCTTCAGGCGATGTTTCCGCCTCCCGACACGCTGCAGAGCGAGCACGTCAGGCTCATCTGCACGCTGCGCGCCGATTTCCTGCCCGATATGCTCTCGATGCCCAACGTCGGCCCGCGCCTCCAGGATCGGCAGCTGAACGTGTCCCCCCTCGATGAGGCGGCGTTGAGCCGTGTGATCGTCGAGCCTGCCACGCTGAGCGGCGTCACCTTCACACCGGGCCTCGCCGCAGCCATCGCGGCAGAAGCCAGCAGGTCTGCCGGGAGCCTGCCCCTGCTGGAGTTCGCTCTGACCGAGCTCTGGCCGCTGCAGGAGGACCGGCGGGTCAGTTTCGACAGCTACTACAGCCTCGGAGGCGTCTCGGGGGCTCTGAACCAGCACGCCGAGAAGGCGTACCGCCTGCTGTCCGAGCATGTGCACGCGGCACGCATTCGGCGGGTGTTGCTCGCCATGGTCCGCGCGCGTGGTGGGGCGTCGAGCGCCGTACGGGTGACCGCGCAGCGCTCTCATCTCGGTGATGACTGGTACGTCGCTCAGCTCTTGGCTGCTCCGGATCTCCGGCTCGTCGTGATCGGGCCCGGCGGGCCCGACACGGCTGAAATCGCACACGAGGCGCTCATCCGGGAATGGCGGCGGCTCGCGACCTGGGTCGATGAGGATGCGGACTTCCAGCAATGGCTGGCGGTGGTGGAAGAGCGGGCATCGGAAGGTGACCTTCTTTCCGCCACGCGGGTCGCGGAGGCGCAGCGTTGGGTCGGCGAGCGCAGGCCAGACATACCTCAGGAGGTCGTGAACCTCATCGAGCACAGCAGCTCAGTGATCCTTGAGCAGCAGAAGACCCGCCGCCTCCTCAGCGAGTCGCAGGAGATCACTGAGCAGTTGCGTGAGCGCTCCGATGAACTGGAAAGGCGGCAGCGCGACCTCCAGGTGGCCAATGCAGCGCTCGAGGAGAAGGCCGGACTGCTGGCGGAGGAGAACCGCCGGGTCGAGACCAAAATGCAGGAGATCGAATATGCGCGGCGATTGCTGGAAGAGCGGGCAGAACAGCTCGCCCTGTCCATGCGGCACAAAACTGACTTCGTGGCGACCATGTCGCACGAGCTGCGCACTCCCCTGAACTCCCTGCTGATCTTGGCAAGGATCCTGGCCGAGAACCCTGATCACAACCTTTCTCCGAAGGAAGTGGAGTTCGCGGAGACCATCCACGGCGCGGGTTCGGACCTGCTGCAACTGGTGAACGACATTCTCGACCAGTCTCGCATCGAGGCCGGCCGCATGGACGTCACGCTCACCACGGTCGCGGCTTCCCAGGTCGGTGACCAGCTGTTCCAGATCTTTGAACCGCTGGCCAAAGATAAGCATCTGGAGTTTTTGGTGCTGGTCGATGATGACGTGCCCATTCTGCAGACTGACGAGCGACGTCTCCAACAGGTCTTGCGAAATCTCCTGTCGAACGCCGTGAAGTTCACCGATCAAGGGTCTGTGGCGCTGACCGTCCATCGGGCTGGCGCAGGCGTACCGCGGGGCATCCGGGAGCTGATGCTGGCGAGCGGATCCCTGAGGGACCTGGGCAGCGACGTGATCGCCTTCTCCGTGACGGACACCGGTATCGGCATCTCGAACGAGAACATAGATACGATATTCGAGGCTTTCCGGCAGGCTGATGGCACCACCAGCCGGAGGTACGGAGGGACGGGTCTGGGTCTCACCATCAGCCGGGAGATCTCGAGGCTCCTCGGTGGAGAGATCCACGCAACGAGCGAACCGGGCGCCGGGTCCACCTTCACACTGTTCCTGCCCAACGACCCGCCTGCGGAACGGGATGGGGACACCGCCAGCTCAATGCCGGCAGCGCCCAGGAATTCCGCTGCCCCCTATCGGGCTGGACGGCGCATCACCGACACACAAGCGTCACCGTCGGCCGCCGCGCAGACGGCGCTCCCCCGGATCGTCCTCATCGTCGACGACGACGTCCGCACTGTCTTCGCCCTGGCCACGTTGCTGGAGACCAGAGGCTACGCGGTTCTCTATGCAGAGCACGGGCGGGAGTGCATCGAGATGCTGACCAACGATTACAAGGTCGACATCATTCTCATGGACATTTCGATGCCGGTCATGGACGGCTATGCAACCATGACCCAGATCAGGCGATTACCTCAGTTCGCCGGGACGCCCATCATCGCGCTCAGCGGCAAGGCGATGCCGGGCGATCGGGAAAAGGCCGTGGAAGCCGGCGCATCCGACTACATCACGAAGCCCGTTGACGGCGACTACATCCTGTCAATCCTCGAGGAATGGATTCCTTTGACGTGAAGTTCTGCCGGGGACGCACGGAACCGGCTGCATAGACGCCGTGCAGGGATGCACCTCGCCTCCACCACGCTCGCCGCCCAACCACACACCGCCCGCCGGGCAAAACAGCGGCCATCCCGACCGGAAACCTGCCCGCGGGCACAGCCGGATCCCGCGTCGGTGCCCGGAGGTACTCTCCCCGGTGGACCAGCTCCGCCACGACGTGCCGACCGGTGTTCCCGGTGACACCCGTAACCGATGCCGTCACGGTCGAACCCCTTTCGTCCCCGACTGCGCCAAGGGCTGAACCCGGCTTGAGGTCAAGAAGGCCCACAGCGCGGGCTGAGCGGGCCAGGGCGCCAGGCGTAAATGGGGCTGGCCCGCTCATGGGCTCACACCTCCGGCTCGGCTGCCACGATGCCCAGCAGTCCAGGAAACCGCTGCTCGATGTCGGCCCGGCGCAGGCTGGCCATCCGGCTGTTGCCCCGGTCGACCTGCCGGATCAACCCGGCCTCGCGCAGTGCACGGAAGTGGTGCGTGACGGTCGCCTTGGAGACCGGCAGCCCGAACGAGCTGCACGTCCGCGCCGCGCCATCGGGTTCGGCTGCCAGCTCACGCACCACTCGGCGGCGCAGCGGATCTGCCAGCGCGGAGAGTACCGGGCCGAGCTCGATCTCCTCGACGCTCGGGTGGCCTTCACCGTCGGGCATTCGGAACACCTCCCTTCAGGTATGGATTGCATCGTACCTACTGGTTCGGTAGCGTCCAGCAGGTACGAGATTGACCGTACCTATCAGGGGGAGAACCCTGCATGACCCAGCCCTTCGCACTCGTCGGCACCGCTCACCCCAAACCCGAACGCGCCGAGGAGTTGAAACAGCTCCTGCTCTCGTTCGTCGAGCCGACCCGACAGGAGTCCGGCTGCCTCGAATACCACTTCCACGAGGATCGCAACGACCCCGGCGTCTTCGTCTTCTACGAGGCTTGGCGCTCCCAGGCCGATCTCGACGCCCACCTCGCCCTCCCCCACATGCAAGCCTTCTGGGAGCGGCGCATGGACTACCTGGAGACCGACCTCGACATCCGATTCCTCGCCATGCACAGCCCCTACCAGTCGGCCTGCCGGACTGGAGCGCGGCCTCTGACACCCCAGTGACGCCGCGCCGAACTCAAACCTCTCGACGGACCCCGGCCTCGCGGTACGGCCGGACGCACGTGCGCGCTCCATACGGGCTGGTCCGCGGTGAGGCGGCCCAACCCTCCACCAACCAGGCACGCCACCGGTTCCGCCTCCTGGCCTGCGCATGCAAACTGCCTGACGAGCAATCGATCCGGCCCGGGGCTGCGCCGTAGCGGGGGCCGGGTGCGGATTGACGGTGGGGAGTCCCTGTGCTCGTGTCCGGGCATGCGGCGATGTGACAGAGCCCGGCCGAGGTGGCTAGGGGCCCGGCCGGGCTCTGCGTGCGTGGGGTACCTGCTGCGCTCAGAAGTCTTCGCGCAGGCCGTCGCGCTCGTCGCGCGGGTCGCGCTCCTCGCGGCGCCGCTCCATCTCCTCGGGGCGCCGGCCGCGGGTAGGAGTGCCGGGCTCGGGGTGGACCGGGTCCTGACCGGGCCGCTGCGGGCGCTGGGGGCGCTGCTGCTCCTCGCGGCCCTTGCCCGGTTCCTGGCGCTTGTCCTGCTGACCGCCCATGACGGCGACTCCTTGATGCGTGGGGGGTGTGGATTCCACCCGCCACGCTGACACGGCACGTCACCACTCGCACCCTCTCGGCCACGGATCGTGGCGGACGGGTGACGGCCTCGACCCCGGTTCGGATGCGTCGGAATGCAGCCCCGGGATCCGCCACCGAGGACGGGCGCAGCCCCGCCCCCGCGCCGTCAGGAGCCGATCGCCATGCTGGAGCGCACACTGCGCAAGGACCGCACCCGGATCACCTTCATCCTTCCCGCCCTCACCCCGCCCGGTCCCGTCAGCGTGGTCGGTGACTTCAACGACCGGCAGCCCGGCGCCCACACCCTGCGCCCCCGCAAGGACGGGAAGCGGGCTGTCACCGTCGAGTTCCCCTCCGCGAGCACGCACGCCTTCGGGTATCTGGCGGCCGGTGACCACTGGTTCAACGACGACAGCGCCGACGACCGGGAAGGCCCCAACAGCCGTTTGCACACCTGGTTGGCCCCCGGCGTGACCGGGGCAGACGCGGGTAGCCGCCGACCGAGCGGCAATGGCCCGGCGCCCCTGCTGAAGGCCGCTCCCCGAGACCGAGGCAAGCGATCCCCGAGGGGGCCAAGGCACAATGCCGGCGGAAGCAGAAGATGCCCTCACCATCCGCAATGTCACCGAACGCCTGATGACAGCACACCCTCATCTGGACGCCGCACTGGTGCGAAGCTCCGTACAAACTGCGTATGACGAGCTCAAGTACGCACGTGTGCGAACCTACCTGCCCATCCTCATAGAACGCAGAGCCAAGGACCTGCTGGGCTCCGACGGACACACGGCACCCGAAACCTGACCCTCAAGCGGCCGGGCCCGGCACGGCTTCCGCGGCCTGCGACAGCATCGCCTCAACCGGTGGTCGCACCATCACCAGGGGCCTCCCTCACGGCTTGCCCGCCCCTTCTCCAGGTCCGCCAGACCAGCCGGAAGGCGCTCTGCAGGGCGGCCGTCGCGTCATCCATCCGAGCCATCCGAGGGGCGCCCGCACGACCGGACACGGGGGGGCGCTGCCCCACGCCCTTCCGGGGCCGGCGGGGGTGGCTAGTTGCGGAGGTGATCGCCTTCGACGCGATTGGCCTGTTCGGGGTAGTTGCAGGTCAGCAGCTTGAGGTCCCAGTGCAGGCCGGCGGGGCATTCGAAGCGGTAGGCGACGCCGTTGGAGCATTCCCAGAACTTCGTGAAGTCGGCATCCCCGTAGTACTGGTTACCACCGGGGCATTCCTTGGTGACGGGATGCGGTTCGTCGGCGGCCATCGCCTGCGGCACTGTCGCACCGGCCAGGATCAGGCCGGCGACGGCAGAGGCCATGCTGAACTTCTTCATCGGTTTCTCCTCCGTTGATCGGATGACGCGTTGATCAACGGCAGTCAAGGGAAGAAGGCACGCAGCCGCCAGATCTCTTCCGGCCGACAGGCGAGGATGCCCCGGACCCAAGCATCGGAATTGTCCATCTCAGGCCAGGCAGCACGCTCAGCCACAAGCCAACTGTGATTGAGCGTGCGCTACTTGCCCGCTGCACGCTCCAGCTGGCCAGCTGAGCACGCCAATCTGCCCGTTGGGCACCTCTGTTAAGGGTGCCGCCGGGTCGCTGCCGGAGCCTGGGCAGCGCCTCGTGGATCATTTGTCGAGCCGGATGAGGGTATGGCGAGAGTGATCGCGGCCGGATCACCCCGGCCGCCAAGCGCAGGCTCAAACAGATCCAGTACCGCCCGGGCCTGGTCGGCGGGTGCCTGGCCAGCACCGGCTTGATCACGGACGCTGACCAAGTTCAGTAGCGGTGCGACTCCCGTCTCGGCGGATCCCGCCAACTGGCGGGTTGTGACCGCGCTTCCGTGCTAGCTACGCCATACGCAGGCGCTGCTCGAATCTGCGGGGCTGAGACGTCACGGAAGTGGCCACAACACCGACGCCGACGCGGCAGCGGGGTTCCTGCCCGGGCAAGGCATTCAGGAGCGCCAGGCTCCAGATACTCACTCCGCTCACCGCCACACCTCCGATGGCAAAGGCCCAGGCGTATCACAAGGATTCCCCACCGGCTGACTCCTTGTGGCGATACGCTGCCGTTCCGTCATCGCAAGCTTGGCCGGGCAGCCTGGAGGTCCGATGATCAAGGTTCTCACTCTCTTCGCCAACCCTCGGGGCTCGAGTCAGCTCCGACTCGGGGAAGAGGATCGGACCATTCGTGAATGCTTCCGCCGGGCGCGAAACAAAGATCAGATCGAGCTCACCGTCAGACACGCCACCACGGTTGACGATGTACGCCGGGCCCTCTTGGACGACGATTACACGGTAGTGCATTTTTCTGGCCATGGGACACGGACCGGGCTGGCCTTCGAGCATCCGGACGGCTCTCTCTACATTCCACCGCAAGAGGTTTTCGCCGAACTCCTCGCCGAATACACACTGTCCCTGTCCTGCGTCGTCCTCAACGCCTGCTACTCGGCCCACCAAGGCGGTTTCGTATCACTGGGCCTCCCTTACACAATCGCCATGGAGGCGCCCATCTCGGATCGCTCGGCAATCGCCTTCAGCGAAGCGTTCTACGACTCTGTCGCGGCGGGGAAGGGGATCGACTTCTCCTACCGCCAGGGAGTGCTTGCTCTGCGCCTTGCCAAATGTGCCGATAGTGCGGTTCCGATCCTCCTCCAGCTCGGCGAGCAATGGCAGCCGCCTTCAAGCGAACCCGACGCTGAGTTCACAGACAGAGCAGAGGGCAACACGGAGGGAATCCCGGGTGCACCCCGCTCCAGTTCCATCATTGGCGTGGCTTTGGATGTGTCGGGGTCCATGGAGACCAACTTCGACAACCAATCAGTGGACACAAGCAGCCGGCTGGAGGCAGCGCGGTCTTCGTTGAGCCGGTCCTTCAATTCCCGCTCGCTACGCGCCGCGACGGGCGAGGGCGGCACGCAACTCGACGTCGCAATTTTCGGGTACGTCTTCGGCTTACGTGATGGCGCTGTGTGCGATCTCCTGTCACTCGTGAGGGCAGCCAAGACGCTTGTCCAGCGCCGGGTGGCGGAACCCCGGAATCAGGAATTACAGAGCGCTCTGGGAGAACTCGGGAAGATCGCCAACAGCAACGGACTGGGCAACTTCTTCAAGGCCTTTGAGGACGGAGCACGAAGGGCGGCCATCTCGGGAATGGCGAGAGAGCTCAGCGAGGTAGCACACCAGATGGGTGATACTACTTTAACCCTGGGGGATTTCGAAAACGAGTGGCAGGAGGGCTCCGTTCGGCTGGCCGATGCGGAATCCTTGATTTACGGCAGCACGCCCATGCTCGAGGCCATGTGTGCAGTCAGGGATCGCTTCGCCAGGGAGATGGAAAAGGCCACGACGCCCAAGAAGAGCGCAATTCTCCTCCTGATCTCCGACGGCGAGTCCACCGACGGAGACCCCGTGCCGGTCGCAGAAGAGATTCGAGAGATGGGCGTCACCGTCGTATCCTGCTATCTCACAAGCCGTGACGTTGCATCACCCCGGAATCTGGTGTCCGAGCCAGCCCCGGACTGGCCCACCGGCGCAAAGGCGCTCTTTGAGATGGCTTCGCGGCTCGACATAAATTCTCCCCTCTGCCGCTATCTTCTACGACAGGGGTGGCGGGTGGAGAAGGATGCTGGTTGTTTCGTCCAGGTCAATCACTCCGTTGTGCTCGATGAGTTTGTCGGTGCGGTCACCAGCCATGCGTCAGAAGGCGGCATCCTCCCCAAGGGATGGTGAAAGCGGTTCAGCGATGCCCATCAAGGGCATTCCGGCCAAGGCCGGCGGCCGCGGACCCGGGCCTGGGCGTCCTCCACGTCGTTCGACTGCACGGAGGCTCTGCCCGGGGCACCGATGCCGGCCTCGCCTGACTCACCGACGCCGCCCGGTCGTACGTCGGCGTGCGCGGCCGACCGTGTCCTGGCCTTGGATGAGGACTGAGGCGCGCAATCGACGTCAGAAGCCGTATCTCAACCGAACTTGATCCGTTGATTCCTGCTGTTCAGGCATGGTTTCGCTCGAGGTGAGGGATGTATCCGACGTCTTGTTTCCGCTTCGTGGTCGAGGGGTGCGCGGTGGCGTCGGTGCTGGAGGGACGAGAGGCGGCTGCCCGCGTGCGGGTGGAGGGCCTGCGGGAGGAAGCCGCACGGGTTGCCGAGATGTTGGAGGCAGCCGAGATCGAGCTGGACCGGAGGGTGATCGCGCGGGAGGAGCTGGTCGAGGCCCTGGCGGACTGCGCGGCCGAGACCGTAGCCGTGACGGCGGAGGAAGAAGCGGCAGCCTCGTTCGCGCCGGTGGCGGGCTCGGTGGTGCCGCCCTGGCGGGACGGGCTGCCGGTGACGGTTCTGGCACCGGACTGTCAGCGGATTCTGGGCGTGCTGGAAGAGGGACGAGGAACGGGTCGAGGGCCGCTCCGGGCCAAGGAGATCACGGTGGAGCTGAGCCTTGCCACGACATCGGCGAAGGTCGAAGGGGTACGGTCGAAGGCCAGGCGGTTGGCGGAACGCGCGTGGCTGTTCCCGGAGACGTCGGGGGCGTTCAGCGCCGGTCGGCGGCCTGTGGCCGTGCCGGACGGCGGCTCATCCGTGTGACCATCGACCACTGGATCACCGCCTCGCTGGTCGCCGGCATGGCTTCGTAGTCGCGGGCCAGGCGGCGGGAGTTCATCAGCCACGCGAACGTGCGCTCTACCACCCACCGCCTCTGCAGCACCACGAATCCCTCCATGTCGTCGGTGCGTTTGACGACCTCCAAGGTCAGGGAGAGTTTCTGACAGCACCGGTCGACGATGGGGCCGGTGTAACCGCCGTCGGCCCAGACAAGGGTGATGTCGCGGTGCAGGCGACGCAGCCGCGAAAGCAGGCCCACCGCAGCGTCCCGGTCGCCGATGTTCGCGGCCGTGACCGCGACGGCCAGGAGCAGACCGAGCGTGTCGGTCACGATGTGCCGCTTGCGGCCCGGCACCTTCTGCCCGCCGTCGTAGCCGCGTGACCCGGACGGCACCGAGGCCGCGGCCCGCACCGACTGCCCCTCGATGATGCCTGCCGAAGGCTCCGCCCGGCGGCCCTCGCGCTCCCTCACCCGGCCGCGCAGCCGGTCGTGGAACTCGGCGATCAGCCCGTGTTCGCGCCACCGGCGGAAGAAGGCATAGACCCGGCCCCAGGCGGGGAAGTCCGCGGGCATCGCCCGCCAGGAGATCCCGCCCGCGACCAGGTAGCGGATCGCGTCCAACATCTGGCGGTGGCAGTAGCCCTCCGGCTGCCCGCCCCGGCCCAAAGGCCACGCTGGCACCGGCAGCAGCGGGCGGACGGCCGCCCACTCCGCGTCCGTCATGTCCGACGGATACCAGCGTTCCCGGTCTGGGTGATCAGCCGCTTTGCCGTACACGTGCGCGAGGCAATCGCACGACACGGCGGACGAGTTGAACTCGGTAGGCGCGGGCGAGTACGACAACAGGGCCTCCCGGCATCGCTCGGTCAGATTCGCATCCCCGAGCTACCGAGAGGCCCTGATGTGGGCGGATTCGAGGACGGCGCGGGAGAGGTCGAGGAGGCTGGCGTCGTCGAGGCGGTGCAGGATCTCCTCGTGCAGCCGGCCCCACACCCCGTCCCTCGACCAGATCAGGAACCTGCGGTGGGCCGTCGACTTCGATATCCCGAAGCAGGGCGGCAAGGCCCGCCAGGCGCAGCCGCTGACCAGGACGTAGATGATCGCGGCGAACAGCGTCTCATCAGGTGTGTCCTGCGTCCCGCCGCCCTGAGACCGCACCTTTGACGGTGGGATCAACGGCTCCGCGATCTCCCACAGCCCGTCCGGAACAATCCAACTCCAAGCACCCCGCCCCATATGGGGGGTCAACGAGGCCTCACCACATAGGACACGGTCTAAGTCCACTTCGCTGATTCGGAGCGAAGGCGAGCCCAGCGAAGTGGATCAAGGCCAGGCCCTCATGCGGGCCGGTGCTGGCCACTCGCTGTCAGAATGCGAATGAGTGAAACCCATTGGCGAATAGAACTGATATTCCGTCAGTTACGGTGCGTGCACGCGCAGTCTGCTTGAAGGTTGCCCAGCCATTACTATTTCCATGATCGTCGGGCAATCGAAGCGGCTTCCCCTCGCGCCATGTGCCCGATTCATCCCCGTCCGCTCGGGCGGGCGGTTCACTCTTACGAAAGCGACGTCATGGCTTTGCGCATACGACGAAGGCTGCCCGCGGCGTTGACCGTGGCCGCCGCGGTCCTCGGGACCACAGCTCCACTCGCAACCGCCGCTCCCGAACCCACCACCAACGCCGGTGCGCCGTACGCGGTCGAGCACGGCGCCTACCCGGGCGCCGAATCCGTGCTGGCCGCGACCGGTGCCAAACTGGTGGACGGCGACGGTGGCATCACCCAGTCCTCCTGCGACCAGCCACACCAGATCGCCGTCTGGGCCCGTCCCATCACGCTGCCTCTGCACCGCATTTGCTTCTCCGCACCCGGCGACACCGGATTCCTGGCACTTTCTGTCCCCGACACGTTCCGCGTCCAGAGCCACGGCCGGGACCTGCGAGCCAGCCTCACCACTGACGGCGCGAGCCAGACCGTCAACGTCCCCCGAGACACCGTGGTCGGCGTGGGTGAGGGTGCCGCTACCGGTTCAAACTCGGCGCTGCTCGAGCTGCGCGTCACCGGGTCCAGCACCGCCACGCCGCAGCAGCCGGCCGGAGACAACCCGTACGCCTACCTCGGCAAGCTCCGCATCGGCGACACCCGGTCCTGCACGGCGGTACTGATCGACCCCCGCTGGGTGATGACGGCGAAGAGCTGCTTCGCGGACAAGCCCGCGGAGAGCATCACCGTGGCCGCCGGCGCGCCGAGGAACCGGACCACGCTCACCATCGGCCGCAAGGACCTCAACGCGTCCGGCGGGCACACCACCGAGATAGCCGACCTGGTGCCGCACGCCGACCGCGACCTCGTCATGGCCCGCCTGGCACAGCCCGTGTTCACCATCACCCCCGTCGGCGTCTCCGGCACCGCCCCCGCGGCCGGCGCTCAGGTCACAGTCCCCGGCTTCGGCCGCACCGCCCAGGACTGGGCTCCGGCCCAGGCCCACAAGGCCGACTTCACCGTCGGCACCGTCGCCGCGGGCGAGTTCGACCTCACGCCCAAGACCCCTGCCGACGCCACCGTCTGCCAGGGCGACGCCGGCGCGCCCGCCCTGCAGACCGTGAACGGCACCACGCTGGTCGCCGGCATCACGAGCCGGTCCTGGCAGGGCGGCTGCCTCGACGGCGCCGACGCGAAGACCACCTCGTACGACACCCGGGTCGACGGGCTCGGCAACTGGATCGGGTCGCTGACCTCTCGGCGCTCGGCCGCGGTCAACGAGGCCGGCGCCAACGACCGCATCCGCTGGGCGGACTTCGACGGCGACGGCAAGCCCGACTACCTCAACGTCGCCGACAACGGCTCGGTGTCCGTGTGGCTGAACCGCGGCGGCAACCCGGCCGGCGCGAACGGCTGGCAGGGCATCGGCCAGGTCGCCACCGGCCTGACCACCGACCGCAACCGGGTCCGCTTCGCGGACTTCGACGGCGACGGCAAGGCCGACTACTTCCTCATCAACACCGACGGCTCCGTCGAGGTCTACCTCAACCAGGGCGGCGACCCGGGCAACGGCTGGAAGCACCTGGGCAAGGTCGCCCACGGCGTCACCAACGACGCGAGCAAGGTCCGCTTCGCGGACTGGGACGGCGACGGCCGCTCCGACTACCTCGCCTTCGCCGACAACGGCGCCGTCACCGTGTACCTCAACCGCGGCGGCGACCAGTCCGGCAACGGCTGGCCCGCCAGCAAGATCGCGTCCGGTGTGACCAGCGACCGCAGCCGCATCCGCTTCGCCGACAACGACGGTGACGGCAAGGCCGACTACCTCTACGTCAAGCCCGACGGCAAGGTCGACCTGTACGTCAACCGCGGCGGCGACGCCGTCCCGAGCACCGGCTGGAAGGTCGTGGGCCAGATCGCGACCGGCACCACCACCGACCACACCCGCGTCCAGTTCGTCGACTTCAACGCCGACACCCACGCCGACTACGTGGTCTCCGGCAACGGCAACAGCGCCTCCGTCTGGCTGTGGAACGGCGGCGACCCGGCCGGCGGCAACGGCTGGAACGGCATCGGCGTCGTGGCCAGCGGCACCTGAGCCGCCCCGGACCCCCATCGCTCGAGTCGCTGTGACTCGGCTGATCCACCGGCCGTCCTCCGCCCTGCCCTGCAG
>NZ_JBSGXU010000090.1:0-31147 GCF_053610205.1 Streptomyces sp. NPDC054932
TCCTCCACACCTACAACCACCACCGCTGCCACACCGCACTCGCAGGCAAGCCACCCATCAGCCGCGTGAACAACGCTGCGGGTCAATACACCTAGGGAGTGTCCGCAAAGTGGCGTCGTCCGCCCGGAGGCCCCGCCGAGCAGACGGGACTTTGCGGACACGACCTAAGGCCCTGGTACTCCGACCGTGCTGTGCTCGCCGCGAGGGCACCGCTACGGAAGCGCGAGCATTCTGTCGATCCGTGCACGGATCTCCTCGTCCTGGAGGAACGACCGGTAGTCGCCGTACTCCGAGTGTCGGCGGTCCGCGGCTCCCAGCGCCGCGAGTGCTTCCCGGACCGTTGGGACGATGTGTTTCTGCCGGGCGAGCGTGTCGAGGGCGGTGGGGAGCGTCCAGTGCCACTGCCCGTCGGCGGCGTACGCCAGCACCGTCGCCTCCGCCTGCGCCGGTTCCGGCTCCGGTGGTTCCCACGGAGACGGGTACGGCTTGACCTCACCGGGCAGCAGCGGGCTCTCGCCCCACGCCCGGAGGACCTCTCGGAGGTCCCCGACCAGCCATCCCGCGCGGGAGACCTCGTCCCGAAGGGCTTCTCGTACCGCGGGCAGGAGCACTTCGGCGTGTGCGCGCAGGGGCCGCAGGACGTCGGCGACGTCCGGCTGCCGCGGGTCGCTCAGGCCGTAGCCGCGGCCCTGCATGTCCCGGTAGGGCGCGACGAGCCGCTCGACGAGATCGGGCAGGGCTCGAAGGTCCCCGATCCGGGTCAGGGCCCACCGCGCGTGGTCACCGACGGTGCCGTCGAAGGACCGTGATTCGCCGGGGTCGTCGAGGAGGGCGGCGAGCCGGTCGGCGTACGGGGCCGCCCTGTGACCGAGCACCGCCAGCAGGTGTGCGGCCTTGTAGCGCACGTCGTCGTCCGGGTCGGCCAGCAGCCCGGCCGCCAGCGGCAGTACGGCCGCCGCAGCGGAGGGCCGGACCGTCAGCAGTCGCCACGCCTCGTCCAGCGCGCACCGGCGCAGCTCCGCATCGCCGGTCCGGATCCCGGCCTCCGCAAGCGCGGTCACGAACGAGGTCGCCGCCGTCGTGTCGGACTCCAGCAGTTCCACGACCCGGGCCGCGACATCGTTGCGGTCGTACGGTATTTCGCAGTCCAGCGAGTACCAGACCTGCCCGAACTCCGGGGCGAGTACGGGATCGGTGAGGACCTCCAGCAGCATGGGGCAGGCACGCAGCACGGCCTGCGGGTCCAGAGGTGCTGCGGCGATCACGGCCGCCACCCGCAGCACCGGGTTCTCGCCGTGGAGGGCGCCGTCCAGCACGGCGCGCACCTCGGCGTGCGTGGTCTCGGTGGTGTGCGTCGGATCCGTGGGGTCCTCGGCGGCGGCGGCCGCGGCCCGGCCCACCGCCAGCAACAGGGCCACCTGCACCGAGAGATCGGTCTCCTCCTGCCACCGCTCGAGCAGGGGGCCGGGCCGGTCGGCGATCATCTGGAGCGCGGTCCTCCGTACCACGGGATCCGCGTCGTCGAACAGTCTCCGCAGCCGGGGCCACTGCCGCCACCAGGCCACCGCCCGTGCGGAGTCGGCCTCACCGTCGCAAGCCGGGTGAGCCAGGCGCGTCAGCAGATCGACCAGGTCCGGCCGTGCGACCGTTTCCGGGTCCAGGGCGAGATCCACCAGGAACGGCAGGGCGGCCGTGCCCACGTCGGCGCCCTGCCCCGGAGTCTGCGGGGCGAACAGGAGGTCCTGCAGGTCTGTGTACGCCCGCTCCACCGCCTCCGGACGGGTGGTGGCGTCCGCCCGGGCGATGCGGCGCAGCACCTTCGGCACGTCGGTGGCCGGATGGTCCGGCCCCACCGCCTCCAGCGCACGCCAGTCCACCGTGTCCAGCGCTTCCCACATGTCCCCCGCCTCACTCCCCGGTGGCCATCCCCGTCCGGGGCATCCTGCCACCGCGGGAGAAGGGGCGACGCGGCAATTCCTAGGGAGTGTCCGCTCTCTAGGTAGGCGGCTCGTCGACAGGGGTGGGCAGTCTGCGGAGTTCGAGCAGAGCCACCGCGATCTTCACGCCGGTGGAAATCGTCAGGGCCTGGAGGAACGGCATACCCATCAGCCACAGGGCGACCGTCATGACCGTGAGCACCAAGAACGCCGGTAGCAGATTGGTCCGCCTGAGCGCGGTCCCCAGGTGTCCGGCTCGACTCCGACGCTGATCGACCGTACCGATCGGGCGACTGGCGACGCCCTCCTCATTGGCCTGTGGCATGGCCTGCTGCCCCTTCCTCGTGCCGGCCCCCGGAACCGAGCCTCGGGTGCGCCCCGGGGGACTGCCACTGCTGCCACCCCTCCCGCCGCCGTCCGGCGTACAGGTTCACCTCACCGGCCCCAGATGTGCGATGCCGGCAAGGCGGACAGGTACTCGGGGCGCTCTTCGACCACGAGGTGTCCGGCCTCGGACCACGCCCAGCTCGGCGCCGAGTGCGGCGCGCACTGCCGGACCTGCGTCGGAGCGGGCCGCAGGAACCAGGCGGCCGAGGCGGCCGGCATCGTGGGGGTCAGCCTCAGCGTCCGCCGGAGCTGAGACCGGGCTGGCCCGGGACGTCCACCAGCAGGACCCGGTGGCCGGCGGCGACCAGGGCCGTGGCTGGCTGCAGCGACACGGCGGCGTTGACGTTGGTGCCCGGGACGAACACGGCGGTCGTCGCACCAGCGCCGGATGAGCTCCCTGCCCGTCGGACTGTGGTGGATCGAATCCACCGGTCGAGTATCGCGCCTCGTCCCCGGCAGTGACGGGAGAAGGGCCGTACAGGTCGGCCACGCTGCGAGGCAGGCATGGGCTCGTGGGGCCTGTTCTCGTCCCGGGAGGCTCAGGTCAGGCTCCACGACCAGGTCCCGTCGGCGGTGACGAGGCAGGCGAGGAGCACCACGTCGGCCAGGCCCAGGCCGATGGCCAGGCGGGCCCGGCCGGGCCTGGTGGTGTGGCGCAACAGCGCGAGGGCGCCGAGGACGACGGCGGTCGGGCCGAGGATCAGGTTCATCACGAGCAGCCCCACCAGGCCGAGGACGAAGCCGGTGACGGCCATCGCGTCGGCGTCACGGGTACGGGCCTGGGTCCGGGCCGCGGTACGGGAATCCACCTGTGGGTTCATCGGACACCTCCGCCGTCGTGGTCGAGCCGTCCTGCCCGGCGGTGGCCGAAGAGGCGCTCGCGTGCGGCGAAGAGGGCGAGCCAGAGAGCGATGGCGAGACCGGCGACCACACTGACGGGCGCGGGTACGTGGGCCACGACGCCGAGGACGACGCCGAGCACCAGTAACGCGCCTACGAGGAAGAGCATGAGCTGTCCTCCATTCGGGTAACAGTTGTTCACTGACTACCCAGTCCAGTTCGCATCATGCTGGCGGCGGACAACTGTGACGCGGTTGACTTCACGTCATGAGTGCAGAGACCGGCCTTCGTGAGACCCAGCGCCGCCGCACCCGACGCGCCCTCCTCGATGCGGCCCTGTCGGAGTTGACGGAGCGCAGCCTCGGCAGCCTCGGCCTCCGGGAAGTGACGCGGGCCGCCGGAGTCGCCCCCACTGCCTTCTACCGGCACTTCCGGGGCATGGACGATCTGGGGACCGCGCTGGTCGAGGAGGCACTGGCCAGCCTGCACGGGACGGTGCGGGAGATCCTCGCCGCGACCGGCGACGCCGACCGACGCGGGGACGCCGCGGTGCGGCTCATTGCCGGACTGGTGCGCGACCGACCCGCGCACGTCCGTTTCCTGGTCCGCGAACGCCACGGCGGGGTACCGGCGGTGCGCGAGGCCATCGCCGCGCAACTCGACGTCTTCGCCCACGAGACAGGCGTCGCGCTCGGGTCCGATCGCGTGAGCGCGGGCTGGGAGACCGACGACGTGACGATGCTGTCGCGGCTGCTGGTGGATCACATGTTCATGACGGCCTCGGCGTTCCTGACCGCATCCCTCCGCGGCGAGGACTGGTCGGCCGCCACCGCCACGGCCCTCGCCCAGCTGCGCCTGATCCATCTCGGGCGCCTGCACTGGGCGAGGTGATCGGGGCGGGGCCGCGAGGTGCGCCGCTCACTCTCCGAGGAGGCGGCGGGCATCCGAGAGCAGGCGCAGCAGTTCGGTGCGCGAAGGGTCGTCCGGGGCGTCCGTGACCGGCCGGGGCGCGTGGGTGGTCAGGACGTGCAGGGCGACGGCGGCCTGGCGGGCGAAGAGGCCCAGCAGGTCGAGTTCCGGCAGGCCCGACCGGGCCTGTGGGGACGGGTCGAGCACCTCCAGGACGCCGAGGACCCGGTCCTTGCGGATGAGCGGGGCGGCCATCAGCGCGTTCGGGACGTAGCCGGTGGACTTGGCGATGTCCCTGTCGAAGGAAGCGCTGTCGTGGAGGTCGTCGACCACCATCGGCTCCCCCGATGCGGCGACCCACCCGGCGATTCCCCGGCCCGCCGGGAAACGCCGGCCCACCAGGAACTCCTGTCCCTGCCCGGAGACGGCCTCGAAGACGAGCTCGTCCGCTTCGGCGTCCAGGAGCATGATGGAGCTCGCCTGCGCGCCGAAGATGGCGCGCGCGGTGTCCACCACCGACTGCAGGAGCTCCTTCACCGCCGGATCCGGCCGGGGTGCTGCGGACACGACAGGGGCGATCGTCTGAGCCATGGGGCTTCCCTTCCGGCGCCGGTCGTTACCGGCGTCCGTGGACACGGACATTGGCTGCGGACAGGTACAGGGCGTTCTTCAGCTGGAACGGCGTCAGCCGGGGGCTGCTCGACAGGATCCGTGCGCAGAGCCCCGAGATGAACGGGGTGGCGAAGCTGTTGCCGGAGCTGCGGATCGACGTGCCACCGAGCCACGCCACCTGGACCCTCTGGCCGGGGGCGAAGAACTCCACCGGGGGCTCGGGGTTGTAGAGGTGGAGGTCCGGGTCGTCCTCCTGGTGGCTGCCGACCGAGATCACCGAGGAGAAGCGCCAGGGAAAGCTCTCCACGCGCGTGTTGTGCGCAGCGGCCACGATCACGGTCTGCTGGAAGTACGCCTCGTCGGCCAGTCGGCGCAGCTCGTCCACGAAGCGGTCGTGGGTGGTGGACAGGCTCAGGTTCACCACGTCGAACCGCTGGCGCACGGCCCACCGGATGCCTTCGAGCAGGACGTCCCCGCTGCCGGAGAACCGGTCGCCGAGCACCCGGATGCTGGACAGCTCGCAGTCCGGCGCGGTGCGCCGGATGATCCCGGCGCAGGCGGTGCCGTGACCGCAGGTGTCCCCCTCCTCCGTCTCCTCGACGTGGACCCCGTCGTCGTCCTTGAAGACTCGCCATGACCGGTCGACGGGGCCGACCATGGGGTGGTCGCGTTCGACACCCGAATCGACCACGCAGACGCGTACGCCGCGCCCGGTACCTCCGAGGAGACCCGTCTCGGGCGGGTCCGGCGGGCCGTCGGCCTCCACGGGTACGTCCGCGGGACCCCGCCCTCGCAGGCCCCAGGTGAGTGCGGGCGCCGGTTGCTGCGCGGCGGTCATCGTGGTGCTTCCTTTCCGGCTCCGGTGACTCGCCCGACGGCGGGGCGGTGTCCGGGCGAGCGGCTGTGACAGCGGGAGAGCACGGCCTCGGCCTGGCGTACGGCGGGGAGGTGGCCCTTCGCCGCGAAGCGCCGGCGGGCGCGCGTCGCCGCCGCGGCCGCGTCGGCCGGGCGTCCCAGCGCGAGGGCGGTACGGGCGAGGTCGAGGGCGGCGATGCCCTGGACGACGGGCGAGTCGGTGCGGGCGGCGGTGGCGAGCGCCCTGGCGGCCAGCCGGGTGGCGGTCGCGGCCTGCCCCCGCCCGGCGGCGATCCGGGCTCGCAGGCCGTCGAGGTCCGCCGACTCGGCTCGCGGTCGGGCCGGCTGCGCCCGCTCCTGCTCCAGTTCGGCGAGGATGCCGCGGGCGGTACGCCGCTCGCCCAGGTCCAGCCGGATGCGGGCGGCGTCCAGCAGGGCGCTGCGCAGCAACGCCGTGGCGCCCAGGTCCCGCGCGGCGGCGGCAGCCCGCTCCAGGCTCAGGAGCGCCTCCTCCCGGCGGCCGGTGAGGTCGTCCACGGTCGCGGTGAAGATCGGCAGGAAGGCGTCGGCCTCGGCGTAGCCGAGCCTCTTCGCGAGGTGCTCCGCCTCCGCGAGGCAGGCCAGGGCCCCGTCACGGTCGTCGTGGAGGGCCAGCACCACCGCCAGCGGGCAGTTGAGCGTCAGCCGGACGGCCCGGCGGCCGGCCCCCTGGTCGGCAAGGAGCCCGCGGCAGCGGGCCACCGCGTCCGCGACCGGTTGGGGGCCGCGCCAGAGCGAGACGCCCAGCGCGCCGAGGGCTGCGGCCCGCTCCGGCTCGGCGTCGGCGCGTACCGCGTGGTCCAGCGCGCAGGCCAGCAGGCGCTCCGCCGCCCGATGCCGGCCTTGTTCCTGGGCGCGCTGGGCGAGCCGCAGGCAGGCTCTGGCCTGGCCGAGGTCGTCGCCGGCCGCCGCGAAGACCGGCAGGGTGGCGCCGGCGGCCTCTGCGGGTGACTCGTCCGGTCCCGCGGACCGGCCGGCCGAGGCCAGGGCAAGGCGGGCGTGTGCGGTCTCCACCGCCTCCCCGCCGCCGGCCTGGGCCTCGGCCAGCACCTCTTCGAGCAGCGCTCTGCCTTCCGGGCCGCGCCCGAGGTCCAGCAGCGTCTGGCCGAGCCGCCGCCGTGTCGCCGTACTTCCCGGCTCGCCCGCCGCGTACCGGGCCGTGGCCCTGGACAGCACGTCGGCCGCCCACACGGGGTCGGCGTGGGCCAGCGCCAGCCGCCCGGCCTCGGCGAGCGCGTCGGCGGCGCGCCGGCGCAGCCCGTCGGTGTGTGCGTCCTGGGCGCCCAGCTCGACCCGATAGCGGTGGGCCTGTTCCAGATGGCCCCCGACCGCCGCGCTGCCCCGCCTGCGGACCGAGTCCAGTCGGGCCGCCCGTTCGTGCTGGTCGGCGCGGTCCTGCTTGGACTGGCTGGCGTAGACGACCTCCTGGATCAGCCCTCCGCCGAAGCGGAACGCCCCGCCGTCCGGCCTGATCAGGCGGTGCCGGACCAGCCGGTGCAGCAGGGGCCGGAGCTCGGACCCGGCCCACGCCGGCGCGGGCTGTCCGGCGAGCGCCGTGAGTTCGTCGGCGGTGAAGTCGCCGCCCAGGACGGATGCCAGGCCCAGGGCCCGGTGCTCGGGCGGGTCGAGCGCGTCGATCCGGGCGCCGATCAGTGCCTGGAGCGGGAGCGGGACGCTGTCCGCATCGACGGGGTTGCCCGCGACCAGCAACTGCTCCAGGTGCAGGGGGTTTCCGCCCACCCGTGCCAGGACCCGGGGGCCGAGCGGCTCGCCGTGCGCCGTGCCCCCGGTCAGCTCGGCCGCGAGGAGCTGTGCCTCGGCGTCGGAGAGCCCGCCGAGCGGCACGGTGACCGAGGCCAGCTCGGGTCGTACGTCGAACAGTTGGGGGCGGGTGAGCAGAATGATCAGGACGGCCGCGTCGGTGAGTGCCCGCAGCAGCCGGTCGAGGGCGTCGAAGAGCGGCTGCGCGGCCCAGTGGCAGTCGTCGATCACCAGCACCACGGGCTGCGTTTCGGAGAGCCCGGCAAGGACCTTGGCGAGCGCGGCGCAGGTGTCCGCCGGCGACGGGTTGGGCGTCCCGTTCAGGAGCAGGCCCTGGTGGAGCAGGTCCAGTTCGGGCGACGGTGCGGCCGTGCCACCGGTCCTCAGCAGGTCGGCCACGGCATCGGCGAGCGGTCCGAGGCTGGGCTGTTCGCCACGGGCCCGGCAGCGCCCGACTCCGTTGCGTGGGCCGCCGGCCGTGGCCGTCGCCCGGTGGAGCCACTCCCGCACGAGTCTGGTCTTGCCCTGGCCCGCCTCCCCGCCGACCACCATGCGATCGGCCCGGCGGGTCCGGACCACGCGGTCCAGCGTCCGGTCGATCAGGGCGAGTTCGCGGGTCCGGCCGATGAATGCGAGGTCGAAGCGGCGCAGCGCCTCCGGGCCCGCCTCCTCGTCCAGGCCCAGCAGGCGGTGAGCGGGGACCCGGTCGCTCTTGCCCTTGAGCAGCAGCGGGCCGGTCTCCGTCGTCCGGACGCCCGGCCCGGCGGCCGCCAAGGTGTCCGGTCCGATGAGGATCTCCCCTGCGGCGGCGTTCTGTTCCAGGCGCGCGGCGACGTTGACCACCTCGCCGGAGACCATCGCCTGCCGCAGGGTTGCCGAACCCGTCACCGCCTGGCCGGTGTTGAGACCGATGCGCATCTCCAGCCGTACGCCGACGCCCTGCTCCAGCCGGACGTTGAGCCCGTCAAGCGCCTCCCGCATGGCCAGGGCGGCGGCGACCGCCCGGCGGGCGTCGTCCTCCCGCACGGTCGGCACGCCGAAGACGGCCATCACGGCGTCCCCGATGAACTTCTCCACGGTGCCGCCCTGTTCCTCGATCCGCAGCCTCATCAGGTCGAACCAGCGGAGCGTCACCGAGCGCAGGGTCTCCGCGTCCAGTGCTCCGGAGAGCGCTGTGGAACCCACCAGGTCGCAGAAGAGGACGGTCACCACCTTGCGGCCGGTCGGCTTGGCCGTGACCGGCCCGGGGGCGCACGGGCTGCCGCAGAAGGGGCAGAACCGGGCGTCGGGCGGCAGTGCGCTCCGGCACGAGGTGCACGGCATGGATTCCTCCGGTGGACGCGGGACCGCGGGGCGGCGGCCGGGGTCAGAAGAGAGCGCCGCCCGCCACGTCGGCGTGGGCCTGCACCTCGGGGGCCGCCGCGTCGAGCCGCCCCCTGATGTCGACGAGCAGGGCCAGTTCCTCCGGGGCCAGCGCGCGCAGGACCTCGTACTGCTCTTCGCTGAGGGCGTCGAGGTCGAATCCCGCGGCGGTCAGCGCCTCCAGGGTGGGCTCGGACGGGGAATCACCGGACGAGGCGTCGTCGTACGGCGTGGTGTCCTCGGTCACGGGTGTCCTCCGGGGGCGGGGTCGGCAGCGAGGGAGAGGAAGAGCCGGGTGAGCAGGTTCGCCGTGTGCAGCGCGCTGACGGAGACGGCGGTCTGCTGGGCCGGGGTCGGCGCGAGTTCGTCGAGCACCCGGTGAAGGTCGTCGAGGTGCCCGCCGTCGAGCTCGGCGTGTTCCCTGAGGGTGCGGAACGCGCCGTCGGGGAGCCCGGTGGCCTCGGCGAGCCGGTCGGCGAGCCGGGGCCCGGGGGCGTTGCCCTCCAGGACCGCGATGTACCCGAGGAGCGTGACGGGGTGCTCGTGCTCGATCCGGTAGTACTGCGCCCCGGCGAGTTCGACGACGACGGGGTGCGGCACGGCGGCCGGACCGCCGCCGGCTGCGGCGAGGTCCTCGAGCAGCCAGGTGTCGTGGTCGCGCTCTTCCTCGGCGTGGCGGGTGCAGTAGGCCGCGAGGCTCCGCGCGGCCGGGTCGTCCAGCTCGGCGCACCGCTCGGCGGCCCGCTCCAGCAACGGAACCGAGGCCCGTACGAGCGGATGCATGGCTGCCAGGTAGCGGACGTACCGCTGCCGTAGTCCGTCCGGTCGCCAGAGGACCGCGGTCGCGGCCCTCAGGACGGTGGTGGTGGGGGTGAGCTTGGTCCTGAGCGCGAGGGATGCGGTGGCGGTCATCGACTGCTCTTCTCCTCTGCGGGAAGCGACTCGACCAGGTGCGCGTAGCGGGCGCAGCCCAGGCGACCCACCAGGGCGGCGGGTCCGGCGGCGAGCTGCTGCTGCGCGCTGAGCCGGTCGAGGAGCTCGCCGACCCGGCCGCCGGCGTCACGGGCCGCGCCCGCCAGGACGTCGGGGCGGTCGGCGAGCGCGTGACAGCTGCGGCAGTAGCCGGCCGGGGCTGGCGAGGTCGCGTAGCGGGCGTGCAGCCGCTGGGGGCCGACGGAGCGCAGCATCCGCAGCACCGGGGAGCCGAGGGAACGCTCGCGGACGGCCTGCCAGTCGTCGTCGGCGATGTGTCCGAGCCGCAGGTGCGGGGGAACGGGGCGGCGGTCCACCGTCCACTGGTTGCAGCAGGCGGCCACGGTCCCGTCGAAGGCGACCACCGGCCAGGCCGCGAGGGTGCACGGCGCCGCCCGGGAGCCGTCCGGTCCGACCGGTGTCGCCCGGACGAGGCCCGCGGCGCGGCCGAGCGGCCGGACCTCGTTGACGAGCAGGGGCACCCGGCCGCCGAAGACGCGGCGGACGTCCGCGACGGCGTCCGCCAGATACGGGTCGTCGGCTCCGGTACCGGTGAGGTGGATGCTGGCGGGGATCCCGGCGTCGAGCACGGCCCGGAGGGCGCGCAACACCTCCGCGCGTGGGACCTCGCGCTCGTGGTGGACGTCCAGGCTCGCCGAGAAGTGGTCGAGGGCCGTGATCGCGCGCATGATCCGGTCCGGGACGCGTCCGTCACGGGCGAAGAACATTCCGCTGAGCAGCGCCACGCGGGAGCCCGCGGCGCGGGCGAGACCGGCCAGGCGAGCGGCCAGTTCAGGCAACAGCAGCGGTTCGCCGCCGGTCAGCATGACCACCTCGGGGCGGTCCTCCGCGCCGAACGAACCTATGAAGCGCAGCAGGTGTTGCGGGTCGGGCTGATCGGAGACCGACATGGACGAGCTGGTGGAGCAGTGTGCGCAGCTCATGGGGCAGCGGCGGGTGAGCGCCACCAGCAGGCCGCCGCAGGGCACCGGCCGCAGGCCGATGAGCTCCGAAAGTTCCACGTCTCCTCCTCCGTGCTCGCGCCGCGCGCTCGTGCCGCGCGCGGTACATGGCCCGGATCGTGCCCGCACGCGGCAGACTTCCGGTTCACGAACGCCTGGTGATCGGTTGGACCGCAGGTCGACGGGCCGGACGCGGGGGCACGGCCGGGCGGGCGGCGGGGCTCAAAGGTCGTACCGCGTCCGTGTGGTCGGCGTATACCGGTGCCGAACCGGCGTCCAGGCGTTCCCGTACCGGCCGTCCGTACGTTTCTTCTCAGCCGGCGCAACGACGCCGTCGACCAAGGAGAAGAACATGCCCGAGAACACGAACCCCGAGACCGAGAACGAGGACATCGAGGTCGTCGCCCACAGCGAGGACGAAGAGGCCGAGGCCGGCTGCGTCGTCAACCACTCGCACGAGCTCTGACACCTCGTCACCGAGCCTGAGCACCGCGCGGGCCCCCCGGCTCTCGGCAGATCCTGCCCTGAGCCGGGGGCCCGCGGCCACCCTGGCACCGCAACCGCCACACCGAGGGAGCGGCACATCATGAAGATCCTTCTCTGCCCGCTCAGTGACGGCGGCTACCTCTACCCGGCGATCGCGGCCGGCCGGGAACTACGGCGCCGGGGCCATGACGTCAGTGTGCTGGGCCGGTCCGCCGCAGCGACGGTCGCTGCCGATGCCGGGCTGCCGTTCGCGGCGGCGGAGGACTACGGCGGCCGCCGGGCGTTCTCCGCCACGTGGTGGGGGCCGAACGGCGCGGCGCAGTACCGGGCGACCTTGCGCGCCGCCCGGGAGACGGGGGCCGACCTGCTGGTCACCTCCGTCCTGTGCAACGGCGCCCTGCTCGCCGCCGAGACACTGGACATCCCGGTGGTGGTGGTCGGGCTCTCGGCGCACCTTTGGGACTACCGGGCCGGCGGCGACGACGAGCCTCACCTGGGCCGGACCCGGCAGAGCCGGACCCAGGACTGCCTGCGGATCCACACCGGGCTCCGGGAGCAGACCGGTCTGGCGGGGCGGGCCTCCCGGTGGGGGGACGAACCGCTGCCGGGCGACGCGTTGCTGCTGCGCGGGGATCCGGAGCTGGAGTATCCGGGTGCGCAGCTGCCCGAGCGGGTCCATCACGTGGGACCGCTGCCCTGGGAACCGACGCCCGACCCGGCGGAGGTCGAGGAGATCGGGGATCACCTGTCGCGGTCCGCGAAGCCCGTCGTCTACGTGCATCTCGGCCGCTTCTTCGAGGGCAGGAGCCTGTGGCCGCGGCTCAACGAGGCCTTCACCGGCGGCCGGTTCCAGGCCGTGGTCGAGCAGGGCCGCTCGACCGACCCGCAGCCCGCCCCGGATGCCGACATCCTCCTGGTCCGCAAACGATGGATGGGACCGCTCGTCGACCGCGCCGGCCTCGTGCTGAGCAGCGGCACGTCCGCGCCCGTGCTGGCCGCGCTCCTTCGCGGCCGGCCCCTCGCACTTTCGCCCAACGGCTCCGAGCAGACCCTGCTCACCGGCGCCTGCCTGCGGGCCGGCGTGGCCGTGCACTTCCCGAACAGCCCGTACGTGAAGGCTCCGGCGCTGCTGGAGTCCGCGTGGCGGGACGACGGCCTGCGGGCTCGCGCCCACGTGCTCGGCAGCAGGCTGGCCGCGACGGACAGCGCGGCACGCGCGGCCGACATCGTCGAGCGGGTGGCCGGGGCGTCCGCCGCTCCCTCGGACGGGGCCACCGCCGCCTTCCCGGCCGGGGCGTCCACCGCCCCCTCGGCCGCGGCGTCCGTTTCCTCAAAGGAGAACCATGAGTACGCGATCAGTCGGCCTCGATGAGGCCGTGACCAGCCTGTCGGTGGGCGCGCGCCGGTGGACGGGGCTGCACGCGGCCTACCTCGACTCCCCGGCCGCACACGCCGAACTGCCGGTGACCCCGCGCGTGAAGGCCCTCCTGCAGCTCGCGATGCTCCGCCGCTACTGGGAGAAGTGCGCACCGGGGGACCCCTCCCTGGCCGAGGTGACGCGGGTGGTCGAACAGGTCTGGCAGCGGCCCGACTTCCCTCGGCTCCTCACCCTCGAGGGCAGGCACGCGAGGCAGTTCGAGCTCATGTACGCGGCGCTGGCGCCGGTCGGGGCCGCCACCGACGCGCCCCGTGCCGTGCTGGCCCGGCTGGCGGCCGGCGACTACCTGACACCGGGCCGGAAGCCGCCGTTCCTGCATCTGGAGGCCAGGTTCTACTCCGACCTCGCGGGCCTCCAGCACCGCTTCGCCCCGTACGAGGAGCTGTACGAGGCGAGTCCGATCCCCCGCGCCGCCACGCTGCCCGTGGCCGACCTGGACGGCTGCCAGGTCGCGCACACCCTCTTCTACCTCAGTGACTTCGGCCTGCGCGACACCCGCCTTTCCGAGGAGGAACGGGGGCGGGCGCTGCGCGTGGTGGAACGGCTGACGGACCACTGCGTGGGACTGGGCGACTGGGACGTCGTGGCCAAGCTGCTGCTCGCCCAGTACTGCCTGGGCGCGAATCCGCTGCGCACCCCCTCCGGCGCGGCCGGCCTGCGGATGCTCCACGCGGCCCAGGCCGCCGACGGAGCGATCCCCGGACGCTCCGCCGCCGAGCGGGTCCCGGCGGACGCCACGCCCGTGGAGTACTTCCGGAAGTCCTACAAAGTGACCCTCGTCGTGGCGCTGATGACGCTTGTCGTCACCGGCGGCCGGACCTTCGAGCCTGCCCTGACAGCGGCAACGGCAAAGCGGGAGACCCTGTGAGCATCGACCAAGTGGTGAGTATCGGCCACCCCGTGAACATCAGCCGGGCCGCGGGCCCGGGACCGGCGGAGACGGCCGTCGAGACCCCCCGGCCCCTGCCCTCCGGCGCACGCCTCCTGAAGGGCGAGCGGAACTGGTGGTTCCTGGGACCGGGCGGGGTGGCCCGGCTCCGCGACCGCCACGTCACCGCCGACGGGGCCCTGCACCCTGATGCGGAGCGGCGGCTGCACGACAGCGGCATGTTCACCACCGGCCGGATCAGCGCCTACGCGCTGACCGTCCTCACCAGCACCCACTGCAACCTGGGCTGCGGGTACTGCTTCCAGAACACCGCCCAGGACCAGGCGGGCGGCAGCCGGCCGCCCCGGATCGGCCGGACCCGCCTCACCTCGGAGACCATCACCGAGATCCTCGGCTTCACCGAGCGGCAGATGGCCGCCGTCGGCCTGGAAAAGCTCAAGATCCTGCTCTTCGGCGGTGAGCCCCTGCTCAACCCGCGCGGCTGTCTGGAACTGCTGGAGCGGGCCGCGGAGATCGCGCCGACCTCGGCCTGGATGATCTCCAACGCCACGCTGCTCACCCCGTCCCTCGCCCGCCGGCTCGCCGACCTGGGGCTGACGTCCGTCCAGGTCACCTTCGACGGCGACCGGGCCGACCACGACCGGATCCGGGTCGGCCGGGCGGACGGCGGCGCCACCTTCGACAAGATCGTCGGCAATATCGCCAAGGCCTCCGAGGACACTGCGCTCCAGTGGACGCTGCGGGTGAACGTCTCGCAGGAGACCTTCCACGGCGTGGACGCCCTGATCGACCGGCTCGCCGCCGCGCTCGACCCCGCCCGGTGCACGCTGTACTTCGCCCGGATCGGCGACGTGGGGGTCGGCTACGCGAACAGTCTGCTGCACACGGGCGAACTCCCGGCCGCCTTCATCCGGTGGCAGCGCCGGGCGCTCGACCTCGGCTTCACCGTGGGCCGCCCCGGCGCCCGCAAGACCTGTGTCACCTGCGGCCACACCGACGGCCGCTACGGCGCGGTGGTGAGCGCGGACGGCACCCTGGCCAGCTGCTGGGAGACCGCCGGCAAACCCGACTGGGAGGTCGGCACGGTCACCGACGGATATCTGCCGGGCGCGGAGACCCGCGACCGCTGGATCGCCTGCCAGGACCTCTACCGCTTCGACGAGGACGCGCGGACGCTCGCGAGGTTCCGCGACTCCGTCGACACGGCCCTGCTCGACTACCTGCAAGAGACGGGGCGCCTGTAGTCATGTCCGCACCCCTGGAGCGGCTCTCCGCCGGCGCGCTCGGCTGGCTGGGCGGAAACCTGGACCACTTCGACCCGTTCTCGGCGAGCGCCCGGTCGGCGACCCACGGAAAGGCGAAGGCGGCGCTGGAACTGGCGCTGCTCTGCCACTGCGCGGCCCGCCTGGCCGACCCCCCGGAGGCACTGGGCGGGGCGAGGGCCCTGGTCCGCAAGCTCTGGCAGGACCCGGACCTCCCCCGGCTGTTCACCGACGTCCCGAAGTACGCCTCCACGTACGGGCTGATCCACGCCGCGCTCGCTCCCGACGCGATCGACGGCACCCAGGTCCGGGCGACGCTGGCACAGCTCGACCCCGAGTTCCTCTCGCCGCGGGGCAAGTCCCCCTACCAGCGCATCGAGATCCGCCACTACGCGGACAAGGCCGGGGTCCACCACACCATCGAGCCCTACTCCGAGCTCCTGCCGCACAGCCCGCTCGTCGCGTTCCGCGCCGCCGAGCCGGGGGACGCGACGTCGCAGGACGGGGCGCCGCTCAGCGTCCCGCAGGCGTACGCCGTGACGCACACCGCCTTCTATCTCGGCGACTTCGGCCGGACCGACCCCCGGCTGGGCATGGATGCCCTGGCGCACGCCCGGGACCTGGTCGACCGGTTGCTGCGCCACTGCGTCGAGCACGACCGGTGGGACCTGGCCGCGGAGCTGGTCCTCACCCAGTTCATCCTGGGGAGCGAGCCGCTGGACACGCCCTCGGGAGCCGCGGCCGTGGAGTGCCTGGTGCGGGCCCAGCGGCCCGACGGGGCGATCCCGGGGCGGTCGGCGGCGCTCGGGGCGCACCCGTCGGCCGCGGGCGGGGAGTTCTTCCGGAAGGCGTACCACACGACCCTGGTCACCGCCCTCATGGCACTGATCGTCTCGTCGCCGAGGCCGTCGTGACACCGCGGCTGACCCTGATCAACCGCGACTACACACGGCTCTGGTTCGGCCAGGCCGTCTCGTCCGTCGGGGACGCCGTCTTCAGCACGACGCTGGTGCTGTGGGTGGCCACCGTGCTGGCGAAGGACGAGTCGTGGGCGCCGGTGGCGGTCAGCGGCGTCGTGATCGCGTCGAGCGTCGCCGTACTGGTCATCGGTCCGCTCGCGGGCGTGTTCGTCGACCGCTGGGACAAGCGCGCCACGATGCTGCGCACCGAGGTGCTCCGCGGCGGGCTGGTGGCCGTGCTGACGGCCGTCACCTTCCTGCCGGCCAGCACCCTCCCGACCGGTGGCTGGCTCGCCCTGATCTACGTGACCGTGCTCCTGCTCCACGCGGCCGGCCAGTTCTTCTCCCCGGCGCGCTTCGCGGTCCTCGCGGACCTGGTGACCGGGGATGCCGACCGCGCCCGGGCGGCCGGCATCGCGCAGGCGACCGGTGAGACGGCCTGGATCATCGGGCCGCCACTCGCCGCGCCCCTGCTGTTCACCGCCGGGCTGCAGTGGGCCCTGCTCTTCAACGGCCTGTCGTACGCGGTGTCCTACGTCGCGATCCGTTCCATCGGCGTACGCGAGCCCGGCGCGGGCCCCGCCGGACCGGGCGGCACGCGGACGCCCGCCGCGCGGCAACCGGCCGGGCTGCGCCGGGAGTTCATGGACGGGCTGCGCTTCTTCGCGGGCAGCAGGTTCCTGGTGGCGCTGCTCCTGCTCGCCGCCATGGGCCAGTTCGGGGTGGGGGCACTGGGCACCCTCAACGTCTTCTTCGCCACCGACAACCTCCACGCGGACGCCCACCTCTACGGATACCTCGGCATGGCCATGGGTGCGGGTGGCATCGTGGGAGCGCTGGGCGGGGGCCGGGCGGTGCAGTGGCTCGGGGCACGAAGGACCACCTGGATCGGCCTGCTGGTGAGCGGTGTGCTGCTGGTCGCCTACTCCCGGCAGACCGGCTTCCTGGGCGGTGTCGCCCTGCTCTTCGTGTTCACCGTTCCGCTCACCATGCTGAACACCGCGATGTCGCCACTGCTGCTCGCGGCGGCGCCCCCGGACTACCGGGGCCGGGTGATGGCCGTCTTCTACCCGGTGACGAGGCTGGCGTCGATGCTCTCCGCGGCCCTGTCCGGCTGGCTCGCCGGATCCGTGCTGCGGGACGTCGGGGGCTCGCTCGGCGGGCTCCGGTTCGGCCCCGTCGACACGATCATCGCCGCAGCGGGGCTGATCGTCCTCCTGGCCGGCTTCTTCGCGATGGCCGCCCTGCCCGGTGCGGAAGGCGCCGGGCAGGCCGCAAGGAGATCCGGCGGGAAATCCGGCGGTGACACGGCCGTGCCGCCCGGTGGCCGCCCGCCCGCCTCGCACCACGTTTCCCGGCCGAAGACCCGTCCGTTCGCGCGCGGACCGCGCGGCGGACGCCCCACACGAAAGAGGACGGACATGCCCGAGACCGAGACGGCGGACCCGGAGCCGAACGGGAGGGAGGACCTCGAGGTCGTCGCCCACAACGACGACGAGGAACTCTCCGCCTGCGTCATCAACCGGTCCGACGACCTCTGACCCACCGACGGATGAGGGAGCAACGAGTGACCCCGGAGCCCCGCCGCTATCCCCACGCGGAGCGGCAGGACATCGTCGAGGAACTGCACGGTCTGCGCGTCCCCGACCCGTACCGCCGGCTGGAGGACGCCGATTCCCCTGCGACACTCCGCTGGAGCGCGGAGCAGGAAGCGCTCTACGCGGCGGAACGGGCGTCCTGGGCGGACCTGGAGCGCTGGAAGGCGGAGGTCGCGGCGATCGACGCGGTGGACCGCGTCCGCTCGCCCAAGGTCCGCGGCGGCCGGGTCTTCTGGCTGCGGCAGGACGCCGGTCAGGAGCATCCGGTACTCATGGTGGCGCAGGCCGGGACGGACACGACGCAGCGGGTGCTGCTGGACCCCAGTGCCCTCGATCCGTCCGGACGCACCGTGCTCGACGCCTGGGAGCCCTCCGTGGAGGGCGATCTGCTGGCCTTCCAGGTGTCACGGAACGGCACCGAGGACTCGCTGCTCCGGGTGCTCGACGTGGCCACCGGGAAGGTCGTCGACGGGCCGGTGGACCGGGTGCGGAGGTCGTCGATCGGCTGGCTGCCCGGCGGTGGGGCGTACTACTACGTCAGAAACCTCGACCCGCTGCTGCACCCCGGCGAGGGGCGCTACCACCGCCGCGTGTACCTGCACCGGGTCGGCACGGACCCCGAGGCGGACGCCCTGGTCTTCGGTGAGGGGCGGGACAGGACTCAGTTCTACAGCGTCTGCGTGACCGCGGACGGCCGCTGGCTCGGCGTCACGGCCACGCTCGGCACCGGCCGCGGCACCGACCTCTACCTGGCCGACCTGTCGGCGGGGCCGCTCGAACGCCCGGAGCTGCGGCCCGTCCAGGAGGGCATGGACGCCGCCACCCGCCTGTACGCGGTGCCCGGCACCGGTCCGCGGGACCCGGTGTGGCTGCGCACCGACCGCGACGCCGCTCGCGGACGCGTCGTCGCGTGCCCGCCGGCCGACCTGCACCTGGGCCCCGGCGCCTGGCGCGAGGTGATCCCCGAACGGCCCGACGCGGTGCTGACCCACCTCGTCGTGCTGTCCGGTCCGGAGCTGAAGCACCCGCTCGGCCTGGCCGCCTGGACCCGCAACACGGTGGCCGAGCTGACCGTGCACGACCTGGTCGAGGGTCGGCAGACCGGCACGGTCCCGCTGCCCGGCACCGGTGCGGTCGGCGACTTCTCGGCCGGGCCGCCCGGTGGTCACGAGGCATACTTCGCCTACACCGACTTCGTCACACCCCCGCAGGTGCTCCGCTTCGACGCCCGGACGGGTCGTGCGACGCGCTGGGAACGCGACGCCCCGGACGCCTCGGGCGCCGGCGGCGCGGTCACCCGCCAGGTCGCCTTCCCCTCGCGGGACGGCACGACGGTGCGCATGTTCGTGATCTCCCCCACCGGCCGTCCGGACGTGCCCCGCCCCGCGCTGCTCACCGGCTACGGCGGCTTCGGCAGGACGATGTCGCCCCGGTACCGCGCCCAGGTCCTCGCCTGGGTCAGGGCCGGCGGGGTGTTCGCCTGGGCGGGCCTGCGCGGCGGCGGGGAGGAGGGCGAGGCCTGGCATCTGGCGGGCAGCGGGAGGAACAAGGAGAACACCTTCGACGACTTCGCCGCGGCCGGGGACTGCCTGATCGCGGAGGGCTGGACCGAGCCGGGCCGCCTCACGATCATGGGCGGCTCCAACGGCGGGCTGCTGGTGGGCGCCGCCCTCACCCGGCAACCGGGGAAGTACGCCGCCGTGGTGTGCATGGCCCCCCTGCTGGACATGGTCCGCTACGAACTGTCCGGTCTCGGGCCCAGCTGGACGCCCGAGTACGGCAGCGCGCAGGACCCCGCCCTGCTGCCGACGCTGTTCGGCTACTCCCCCTATCACCGGGTCACGCCCGGGACCGCCTACCCGGCGGTGCTGCTGGTCGCCGCGGACGGCGACACCCGGACCGATCCGCTGCACGCCCGCAAGATGTGCGCCGCGCTCCAGCACGCCTCTTCCGGCACCGGTCCGGTGCTGCTGCGGCTGGAGCGCGGTGTCGGTCACGGCGACCGGTCCGCGTCCCGCGCGGTGGCCCTGCAGGCCGAGTGCCTCGCCTTCCTGGCGGAACAGGTGGGGCTCCCGGCCCCGGAACGTCCCGGTCCGGCGACCCCTTGATACGCCGGCTCCGGCCGCCCGACGGGGGCGGCCGGGGCCGGTCCGGGAACAGCGGGCTCGGCAGCCGCACGGTGCGGGAGCGCGGCGGCCGATCGGCCCGGGGCACCGCTCAGCCCGCGGTCGGCACGGGGGTGCCGAGTCCCGAGCCGCGCGCGTACAGCCGTATCAGGTGCGGCAGTTCGTACTGCGCCGCGTGCGCGGTGACCTCGCCGCAGGGCGACGTCACCATTCCGGCGTCGATGAGCGCCTCCACCACCCGTACGGCGTGCCGCTCGTCGCAACCGAGGGCCTCGGCCGCCTCGGTCAGGCCGAAGGGACCTTCCCCGGTGCCCGCGGCCAGCCGTCCCGCGTCGCGGCCCCACTCCTGCGGCAGCGCCTCCCAACCGTGGGCCAGCCACCGCCGGACGGACACGTCCCCGGAGGTCAGTTCGTCCAGCGCCCCCGCGGGGTCGGTGAGCCGGTCCGCGAACTCCCGCAGCGGCACGTGGCGGAGCACCGCGAGCCGCATCCCGCTCACCCGGACCGCCAGCGGCGAACCGCCGCAGGCGCGCACGATGCGCAGTGCGGCCTCCCGGTCCGCGCGCACCCGGCCCTGGCCGACGAGCCCCGCGAGCAGCTGCACGGACTCGGCGGTGCCGAGCGGCGGGACGGAGACCCGGTGCACGGGCGCCAGACCGCCCAGCTGGCCGTGCGCGGTGAGCAGCACGCTGCCCCGCCCGCCGCCCGGGAGCAGCGGTCGTACGGCCCGTTCGTCGGGCACGTCGTCCAGGATCACCAGCACGCGGTGCTCCGCCAGCCACTCCCGCCACGCCTCGGGCTCGGACAGTCCCATCTGGCCGGTCCGTTCACCGAGCTCCGCGAGCACCGTCGACAGCGAGCGGGTACTGCCGTCCGCGTCCCGAAGGGAGACGCAGAGCCGCCCGTCGGCGAACCGGTCGCCGAGCAGGTGGGCGGCCCGCACCGCCAGCGTGGTCTTCCCGGCCCCCGCGGGGCCTGACAGCAGCACGACGCGGCCGGCGCTGTCGTCCTCGAAGAGGTCCATGAGGTGGCGCAGTTCCTCGCCGTGTCCGGTGAAGTCGACGAGGTCGGGCGGCAGAGCGGCCGACGGCCGGGCGGCCGCTCCCGCCCCGGCCCGGTGGCCACCCGCGAGGATCATCCGGTAACGCGCCGCCATGGCTCCACCCGGCTCCAGACCCAGCTCCCGGGCGAGGAGCTGCCGGTAGTCGTCGTACGCGGCGAGCGCCTCGGCCTGCCGGCCGGACCCGCTCAGCGCGCACATCCAGGCGGACCGGAGCCGCTCCCGGAGCGGGTGCCGCTCCACCAGGTCACGCAGCCCCTCGACCACCGCCGGCGCACCGCCCAGCTCCAGCTCCGCCTCCGCCCAGCTCTCGTAGGCCGTCAGATGGCGCAGCTCCAGCCGCTCGGCCTCCTCGGCCAGCCGGGGCGACTGCCGCAGATCGTCGCCCAGCGGCGGCCCCTGCCACAGGTCGAGGGCCCGGCGCAGCAGTCGGGCGGCCGGGCGGGGCCCCTGCCCCTCAGCGGCCCGCACCAGGGAGCGGAACCGCAGGAGGTCGAGCTCTTCCTCTGCCACGCGCAGCATGTATCCGCCACCCGTGTGGGTGAGCCGCGGCCGGTCCCGGTCGTCGTCCCCGAGCAGCGCGCGCAAGGCACTCACGTACACCTGGAGGTTCTTGCGGGCGGTGCGCGGAGGCTCCTCCTGCCAGACCGCGTCGGTCAACGCGTCGACGGACACCGGGCTGTTGGCGGAGCCGAGCAGGGTTGCCAGCACGACCCGCTGCTTCAACGGGCCGAGGGGCAGCGCCCGGTCGTCCCGGTGGACCGTGAGCGGGCCGAGGACGGAGAACCTGAGCGTGCCGGGCGGCACTGCGGGCTGCGCTAACGGACGCGGCATCGAGCGGACCTCCGTAGGGTGAGGGGAGTTGGTCGGTCCACTCGATGATCTGCGGCCCGTACCCGTCACACATCGGTACCGGGCCCGTACAGTCGCGCCGCCGGTGACCGCGTCATGGGGGACCGGGCCCCCATATTGACGGGACCGTCCCCCATCCCGGCGTCGCAACCCGGTGAACCGTGCCGGTCACGGCACTGGGCCGTCTCTTTTGGATCTTGCCGGGCGGCGCGGGCCCGGCCGGATCGGAAAGAGACGGCCTAGCCATCCGCACACTCCGCCGACAGGGCGCACAGTGCCGAGCGGTCCGCGGAGCCCGTCTTGATCATCAGACTCGCCATGTGCTTCTCCACCGTTCGGGGCGATATGCACAGCCGCTGGGCGATCTTCTGATTGCCGGGCCGCTCCGCGAGCAGCACGAACACCTCGTACTCGCGCGGCGTGACGCCCGCGGTGCGCAGGCCCGCGGGGATCCGCTCCCGGCCGCCCCGGCGCTGCGGGACGCCGGCCCCCGCCTGCCGCAGGACGGCCCGGCAGGCCCCGGCCACCGCGGGTACGCCCGCCTCGTGGAAGTACTCCTCGGCGGTCCGCAGCCAGGCGACCGGCTCACCCCAGGAATCGGCGAGCGCCGCCTCGGCGGTCAGCCGCAGGGCGAGATGCCACGCCTGCGGGAACACCGTCGCCGCACGGCCGGCCTGCTCCACGGCGCGCTGCGCCCCCTCGGGGTCGCCGTCCCGGCCGCGCAGCACGGCGTCCGCCATGCCGAGGAACATCCGGTTCCAGGCCAGCTGTCCGCCCGGCGAGGCCAGCGCCTCGCGGTACGCCTCCCGGCCGGCGTCCTCGCCGTCGAGGATCCGTAACAGGGGGCCGAGCCCGTACCGGCCGCTGAGGTAGAAGAAGCTCGGGTGCTCCCGCTCCCAGGCCAGCGCCGCGTCGAGCTCGGTCCTGGCCCGTTCCCGGTCCTCCCCCATCAGCGCACCCACGGCCTGGCACAGCCCGCGCTGCAGGGGCACGAGCATGGACTCCTCGCCGCCCGCCCGGCGGAACCGGACCAGGGCTCGGTCCTGGTCGCGGGCCCGGCCCTGGTGAGCGGCGAGCGTGGCGTCGACGAGGAGCAAGTAGCGGTGCGTCGCCAGGTTCTGGAGGCGGGCGCTGGCCTCCACCGACCGCTCGACGATCCCCCGGGCCCGGTCCCATCGCCCGCCCAGCACGCTCTGCATGGCGAGCAGCCCGTCGACGGCCTGGAGCAGGGCCAGCGAACCGAGTTCGTGAGCCGCCGTGCGGGCGGTCTCCAGCCGGGTCGCCTCACCGGTCCGCATGAACGCGTTGGTGCCGAGCCGCACCAGTGCCTCGGCCCGGTACAACGCGAGCCGGTGCTCCTCGGCGACCGTCAGCATCCTTTCCAGGCAGGCGTCGGCCTCGTCGAACCCGCGCTCCCGGGACAGCATGGCCAGCAGCTGCCACGCCTGGCAGGCCACCACGGGCCGGCCGCGCTGCTCCGCGGTGAGCGCGGCACACCGGGCGGAACGTTCCGCCTCTTCCAGTCGCTCGCGGCCGTCCTGGCCGCCCCGGCCCACCGGGCCGCGCCCCTCGCCCCGGCCGTGTTGCTCCGGCAGCAGGGCGAGATGGCCCTCGACCACCGCGAGCGCCGCCTCCTGCTCCGGGCGCGGGGCGCCCCCGAGCAGGACGCGGGCCGCCCGGATCCGGCGGCGCGCCTCCTCCTGCTGCTCCGCCATGGTCGCGACCCACGCGATTTGGGTGTGCGCCTGGGCCCGTTCCTCAGCGGCACGCGACCCTGCGGGCGCCGGGGGAAGATCGTCGAGCAGTGCGGCCGCCTCGTCGAGCCGCCCGGACTCGGCCTGGGCGATCGCCAGCTGCACCGTGACCTCGTCCCGCTCCTCGTCGGCCGCGAGCCCCCGGGCGCGCTCCAGCAGCACGGCGGCCGAGCCCGACGCACCGGCGTCCAGCATCTGCCGACCGACCTGGGCGAACTGCCGGGACGCCGCCACCTTGTCGCCCGCCGCCAGTCGCAGAGTGGCCACCAACTGGCGCTGATCTCCGGAGAGGTCGCCGGCGGACTCCTCGATGGCCGTCGCCGCGCGCCGGGCCAGCGCGGCCTGCTCGGCGGGCGGCAGCGATGCTCTGAGCGCGTCCGCCGTCAGGACGTGACGGAAGGTGTAGTGGTCGTGGGCGGCCCCGTCCGGGGCGATGATCCCCACCTCGGAGGCCGACCGGAGGTGGGAGAACAGCGCCCGGTCGTCGAGTCCGGTCACCGCCCTGAGAGCCCCGACGGAGAACCGGCCGCCGAGCGTCGCCGCGACGAGCAGCAGTTCGCGCACCGGTTCGTCGAGCCGGTCCAGCCGGCGCGCCCAACTGCGGACCGCGCCCGTCGGTACGGTCGCCTCGCCGTCCTCCGCAAGCTGCCACCCGCCGTCGGCCCGGCTCAGCCGTCCCGTGTCCAGCAGATCGGCCAGAAGTACCTCCACCAGGTACGGGTTCCCGCCCGCCCATTGCGAGAGGTGCCGATGCGCGGCCGGGGGCACCTCACCCGGTCCGGCGTCCAGACACGCGGCCGCCATGTCCCGTACGGAGGCCTCGTCCAGCGGCCTCAGCTCCCTCAACGAGGCGGTGTTGCGCAGCTCGGCGGCGAGCGCGAGGTCCAGCGCCGGGCCGGGATCGGGCCGGAGCGTGCCGACCAGGAGGATCGGCAGCTCCGCCACGTTGTCGACGACGTATTCGACGACCGCGATCGTCTCCGTGTCGGAGTCGTGCAGGTCCTCCAGCAGGATCACGCAGCCCCGCTCGCGGCCGAGCACCGCCAGCAGCCTGAGCAGCGCCTCGGCCAGTTCGACCAGCGAGATCGCGTATCCGGGCGCCCCCGTGGCAGCCCGCCATTCCGGCACGAGGCCGGCCAGCGCGGGCCGGTAGGGCTGGAGTTCCGGGTCGTCAGGAGCGCCCGCCGCCCGGAACCGCGAGGACAGCGCCTCGACGAGGGGCCGGAAGGGCACGACGAGCCCGGTGGACGTGGCACGGCCGCGCAGCACCGGCATGTCCCGGTCGTACGCGCGTAACGCGCACTCGCCGGCCAGCCGGGATTTGCCGATCCCCGCCTCGCCGACGAGGAACACCGCCCGTCCGGCGCCCTTCCCGACCCTCTCCAGGCTCTCGTCCAGCAGCCCGATCTCGGCGTCCCGCCCAACGATGACCGACGACGTCGCTCGCATGAGCGCAGGCTACTTGATCTTTTTCGCGCACGGCAAAGGGCCGGGGAAACCCCCGGCCTCCGCCCGATCCGTCAAGACGTCATCCCGGACACATCACCGGGCGACGTACGCGTCCTCCCCTCAGAACAGGGTGAGGGAGCCGGTGGTCCAGGGCACGTCCACGGAGGCGGCAGCGTCACATTCCCCTGATCGGAGCAGGCGGCCGCGCAGCCCCAGCATCCCGCTCGCCCCTAACATCACCTCGCCCACCGGGTGTTCATGGGCCGCGGTCTCCGCGCCGGCGCTGCTGTCGACGTACCTCACCGAGTCATTGATCTGCATGGTCATCGTCCGTCCTTCGTATCCGCGGGAGTGGTGGTCGTGTTGGGCTGTGCGGTGGTGCGGTGTGTCAGGTCGTGCGGTCGGGGTGCTCCGTGGGGGAGCACCGCAGACGGCGGTCGTACGTGATGCCGGTGGGCGCTCCGGCGGCGGCCGCCGGGCCCGTCCTGCCTATCGGCCCATAGGGGGTGTCTGCAGGAGGAGCAGGGACGGGACGCGCTCCGGGAACCCCGCCCGGAGGAGTCCGTGCCCGATCCCCGCCAGCCCGGTCAGCAGGCCGGGATGCGGAACCCCGTCCGGGGCGCCGCTGCGGGCACCGGTCTCCTCGACGGACGCGAGGAGTGCTCCGGCCCGACGGATCCAGTGGGGGCGCACCTCCGGGACCGCGCCGTGGCCCAGGAGTTCGCACAGTCCGGCCTCGCCGTGGCAGAGGCTGTCGTCGGCGGCCGGCCTGTCCCGGCCCAGCCCTTCGACGGTCCTGCGGGACCAGGCCGCGAGCTGCGGGTCGTCCAGGGCGCCCGGCGCGTCCAGCACCGCGAGCGCGATGCCGGCGCGCCCCCGGCACCAGGCCGACGCCCGGGCCCCGTACGCGGGACCGTCGGCCGGTGAGCCCACGGAGGCTCCCCCGTGGCCCCCCGGACCCCGGCCTTCGTCCGGCTCCCCGCCCACGGCCGCCCGCAGCGCGGACAGGCCCGCGAGCCGGTACCGCTCACTGCCCTCGGCCGCCCCGCCCCCGGACCCCGCGGTGGCCCCGGCCGCCTCGGCGAACCGCAGCAGGGCCCATCCGAGCCCGGCGGCCCCCGTCGTGAAGCCCCGCCCGCCGGCCATGGGATCGACCGCGGTCAGCCGGTCCGCGCAGGCCTGCGCGTCGCGCCAGATCTCCTGTGTCTCGTCCCCGTCCCCGGCAGCGGCACCGGAACCACCACCGGCCCGGTGGGCGGCCAGCAGTGCGACGAGCCCGCCCGCGACGCCCGCACCCACCCCGTGCTCCCCCTCGGACAGAGCCGCCTCGCCCGCCAGCCGCAGCATGGCGGACGCCCATGAGCCGACCTCCGGATCGTCCAGCAGCCGTGCCGTCTCGGCGAGCGCGTACGCGATGCCGCCGAGGCCGGAGAAGGCCCCCGAGCCCACCGCGCAGAGGTCTGCGGGCCGGGCGCGCAGCGCGTCGAGCAGCCCGGGCACCGGCGCCAGGGCCGTACGGGCCACCTCCGCGTAGTGTCCGGCCCCGGTGAGCGCCGCCAGTTGGGCCAGGAACAGGGCCGGCCCGGTGTACCCGCCGGCCAGGTCGGCCGGCATCGGGCCGATCCGCCAGTAGCGCTCGTCCAGGAGCTCCAGGCCGATCCAGTTGCTGCGCGGTCCTTCGCGGTACGCGAGGGAGACCAGCCGGTCCCCGACGGACCGGGCGGCCGACAGCAGCCGCTCCGGCTCCGGGGCGCGCTCCGCCGTACGGGTGCGCCGGTCCCGGGCGGGCCGGTGCACGGGCGCGCGGGAGGCCGTCGCCATCGCGGCCCGCACGATCCATTCCTGGTCCTGGCGGTCGACCGTGTCCAGGGCGGCGAGCCTCGCGGCGACCCGGGCGATCCCGGACAGGTCCGTGCGGCCGGCCAAGGGCCGCTCCGGCGCGCCCCACAGACGGCCCTGGCCCGGACGGGCGGTGAACAGCGGTACGTCCCCCGCCCAGAGCTGGGCGATCTCCTCGTCCACCAGGTCGGGCGCGAGGGACGTCCCGAGCGCGTCGGTCCGCAGGGTCTCCAGAATCCGCTGCCGCTCACCCGCGTCCTTCAGCAGATCGGGGTGCGTCGACTCGTCGAGCAGCGTGCTGTACGCCCAGGTCGGACGTACCAGCACCCGCACTTCGTCCTCGGCGAACGCCTTCAACAAGGGCGTCTCGTGCAACAGTTCCTCTCTGGCCGCACCGATCGCCGTGTACCCGGCGCGGAATCCGGCGCAGAGCGCCTCGATGTGGGCCGCCGGCTCGATGGGCCCGCCCTCCGCAAGACGTGGCCGGTTGGCGGACTCCCCGAACCTCCCGGCCCTGCGCACCAGGCGCATCCGGTCGGTGCCGGCGTCGGCCCAGTCCGCCCGGACGACGGGCGACACCGCTTCGCGGCCGCCGCCGACCGCGGACACGTCCAGGGCACTGTCGTCGCCCACCAGCAGCTGGGGCAGCAACCCGACCCGGTACACCGAGTCATGGAGTGCGCGGGCGGCGGGGTCCTCCGTGGTGGTGCCCGCCAGCGGCGGGTGGAACAGGGTCTCCACGTCGACCAGCACCGGGTGGGCGCCGGCGGCGATCAGGTTCTCGTGGTGCAGGTCGGTCCCGTCGATCAGGTGCAGCAGCGCCAGCAGCGCGCCCTGGCGGCGGTAGAACGTCTCGACCTCGGCGGCCGAGGCGCAGGGCCCCGCGGCGACGAACTCCACCCACCCGTAGTCGCCCCGGTCGAGCAGCCGCAGCGTACGGAGGTCCACGCAGTCGGGCAGCCGGTTGAACCAGGCAACGAGGTCGTTGAAGTGGCGGTGCACGGAGAGGGGCCGTGGCTTGTACACCAGCCGGGTCCCGTCGGCGAAGCGCAGCAGCATCACGCTCCGTCCGCCCCGGTGCCCGTCGCCGGCGCCCGGCTCGAGGCCCACGAGCGGTCCCGGATCCCCGCCGGACTCCTCCAGGAGACCGGCGGTCAGACGGGCGTGGTCGTCCGCCAGCCGCTCCAGCGCCTGCGCGACGGCGTCCGCCGCGTCGAGCGCCGCCCGCCCCAGGATCCGCGCCAGCACCGGCCGACCGGCCAGCAGGGCCACCAGACCGCGCCGGGACGCGCTACGCCCCAGGAAGTCCCGGAACCGGGCCCGGGTGTCGTCCCCGGCGAGCTGCCCGGCGCTCCGCGCCTGGTACAGCTCCAGCACCAGTGTCCGCGCCGCCGTCCGGGCCAGCCTGCCGCTGAGGTGCCTCTCCAGGTCGTCCCGCACGGCGGTCATGTCCACGAGCCCGCGCGCCCGCCCCGACACGCCCCGCTCCAGCCGCTCCCCGGCGCAGACGGTGAACGGTCGCAGCACCCACTCGAAACCGCTCAGCCCCGGATGGTCCCCCTCGGGCGCCACGGCCTCCTCGGGCGCGGCGGCCGACGCCTCTTCGGCGAACGCGGCCCAGTCCGGACGCCCTTCACCCCCGCCACCGCCGACGAGCCCGGCCTCCCACCACCGCTCGACCGCCGACAGCGAAACCTCGTCCCGCCCCTGCCCAGCCACTATCGCCCCTCCTCGACCCCGACCCACCGCTCCGCGCCACGCCCGATCCTCGTACGGGGGGTGCCTCCCCCGCATGGGGAAGAGTCCCCCATGTTTTCCACCCCGCTGCCACATGAGGAGGGCGATCCCGCCCGATACCGGTCGCATGCCGCCGCCGAACCCTTTCCATACCTGCCGGTCCTAGCGTCTGGCACGACACGTCCGGCACGACCGTTGTGGCCGCCCGCTACCACCCTGCAAGGAGATCCCGTGCTCGAAGGCTTCGGCGAAGCGCTCGCGGACCGGGAGTACTACCTGCCGCTGCCCAGCGTGGCCGACCCCGGGCCGCGCTTCGCCCCCGGCGAGGTGCCGCCTGGCCTGCGCGGCGCCGCCCAGGGCATCTGGACGGTCTGGGGCAGTCCGCGGACCGGGCTCGCCGATCAGGGCTGGAAGATCCACGTGTCGGCGCGGCTGGACCGGGCGCAGCACGTGCTCGACACGGTCGCGAAGATCTGCTTCTCCGAAGGCGTGCCGTTCAAGCACCTGAGCGCCCGGCTCTTCTTCCTGTTCCTCCATCACAAGCACGCCGGGCGGGCCCAGGCGGGCAAGTTCTGCGCCGTCTACCCGCCGGACACGGCGACCGCCCGCCGGCTGCTGGAACGCCTGCGCGACGCGCTCGACGGGGAGGAAGGGCCGTACGTCCTCACCGACCGGCGCTTTCGCGACTCACGGACGGTCCACTACCGCCACGGCTCCTTCGGGGCCCGCAGCCGGCTGCGCGCCGACGGCACCCGGGAGGGGCTGGTCCGCGACGGCTCCGGCCGTGAGGTCGTGGACCTGCGGCTGCCCGCCTTCCACCTGCCCGCGGGGATAACGGACCCCTTCGTCGAGCAGGAGGAGCAGCCGCACGCGGGCCCGATCATGATCCGCGACTACGAGGTGACCCGCGCGGTGCGCCTGAGCAACGCCGGCGGCGCCTACCAGGCCCGGGACCGGCGGACCGGCCGCACCGTCTTCCTCAAGGAGGCCCGCGCCCACAACGGCCTGGTCTTCGACGGGACCGACGCGCAGCAGCGGCTGCGGCACGAGTACCGGGTACTGCGCGAGCTGCACGCGGCCGCCCCCGGGGTGGGCCCGGAACCGCTGGACCACTTCACGGAGTGGGAGCATGACTTCCTCGTCACCGAGTTCATCCCGGGGCAGCCGCTGGTGGGCTGGCTGAGCCGGTCCTCCCCGCTGGCCCGCGCCGACCGCACGGCCGAGTCCGTCGCCGCGTACTACGAGGCGTGCCGGCGCCTGCTGGCCGCTCTGGACACCTCGCTCGGGCGGCTGCACGGCGCCGGCTACCGGTTCGGTGACCTCAGCCTGGGCAACGTCCTGGTCACGCCGTCGGGCGAGGTCCGGCTGGTGGACTTCGAGGCGGCCTCGGCGCTGTCCGCGGCACCCTCCGGGATGGGCACCCCCGGGTTCACGCCGCCGCCCGGCCTGCGCCGGGCCGACACCGATCCGCTGCTGCAGGACCGGTACGGCATGTCGGCGGTCGCGTTCGCCTTCCTGGCGCCGTTCCACGAGATCGCCGAGCATGCGCCCGCCAACCTCGCCCTGCTGCGCCGCGACCTGGCGGACGTGGCTCCGCCGCAGGACCTGTGGCAGCGGGCGACCGCCTTCCACCTGACGGAGGACCAGGCGCAGGACCAGAACGGTCCCGGCCGTCTGCCCTCCCCCGCCGAGCTGGACGGCGATCCGCGCGGCTGCCTCACCCGGCTGGCCGAGGAGGTGGCCGCGGGGCTGCTGGAAACGGCTGACGCCGACCGGCCGGACTGGGCCTTCCCGCCCTCGCCCGAGGCGTTCCGGACCAACAACCTGTGCCTGGCCTACGGCACGGCCGGGGTGGTGCACGCCCTGCACCGCGCCGGGGTTGCGGTGCCGGAGGAGATCCACGAACGGCTGCGCCGCGACACGCTGGCCCTGCGCGACGCACTGCCCCCCGGACTGCTCGTCGGCTCGGCCGGCATCGCCCGGGTGCTGGCCGGCCTCGGCCGGCTGGACGAGGCCGTCGACCTGCTCCGGGACGCCGACGGCCACCCGCTCACCGCCTCCTGCAGCACGCTGGCCGGCGGGCGGGCCGGGGTCGGCCTGGGCTGGCTCGCCCTGCACCGGCTGACCGGGGAGAACAGCCACCTGGAGCGGGCCGCCGCGGCAGGGGAGGGACTGCTGCGCACCCCCGACCTGCAGGCCACCCTCGGCGAGCACGATGCCCGCGGCCTGCTGCACGGCCGCTCGGGGCTCGCACTCTTCCTCCACCGCCTGGCCCGCGACACCGGCGAGGCCCGCTGGCTGGAGGCGGGCCGCCCGCTGCTCCACCAGGAACTGGACCGGACCTTTCCGCTGGACGACGGCGCCCTGTCCGTCTCCGACAACGCGCAGCTCACCCGTGCCATGCCGTACCTGGCCACGGGCGCGGCCGGTGTAGCGACGGTACTCACCCGCTACGTGGCCACCGCGCCCGACGAGCGCTGCGCCGCGGCGCTGCCGAGGCTGGTCGCCGGCATCCGGGTCTCCTGCGCCACGAAGGAGGCGGGCCTGTACCGGGGGCTGGCCGGACTGAGCTGGTTCCTGACCGGGCACGCCGAGCTCACCGGCACGGACGCCGCCCGCAGGGACGCCGTGCGCGCCGCAACCGGCCTGCTGAAGTACGCCGTCCCCTACCGGCGCGGCGTCCGCTTCCTCGGAGCGGGCTCGCAGCGGTTCACCGCCGACCTGTCCAGTGGCGGGGCCGGTGTCCTGCTGGCCCTGCACCGCCTGCTGGCCGGCCCGCTCCTGACGGATCCCCACGACGCGCGCCCCCGGATCCCGGCAGCTGGCTGACGGCGCCGGGCGGGCGGGCGTCCCATGAACACCTGGGCACGGCGGCGAGCAACTCCGTGCCCAGGTATGCAGTTCCCGACCGACACAACCCCGAGAAGAAAGAGGAGAGCATCCATGAGCCAGATCCTCGCGCTCCAGGCACTGGACACCGAGCCGGAGACCTACGCCTTCCCGCCCTGCTTCAGCGTCGCCTGGAGCATGATGGACATCTTCCCCGAGCCGATGTAACGAGC
>NZ_JBSGXU010000091.1:0-31080 GCF_053610205.1 Streptomyces sp. NPDC054932
GCGCTGCAGCGGGCCGAGGAGCAGCTCGCCGAGGCGGCAGCCGCCCGGGACCGGGCCGAGGCCGACGCGACCGACCTGCGTGACGAACTCACCGCCTTGCGGCAACGGGTCGGGGCGGCTCAGCGAGCGGTCGAGGAGGCCCGGCGCCTCTACCGGCAGGCCGAGCAGGCTCATGCCGAGGCCGGCCGGACGGCGGCGAAGGCCGCGCGCCGGCTCGCGGAGCTGGACGGGAGCGAGGGCCCGAGCCCTCAGCAGCCGAGCGGTGGCGCTCCGTAGCCGATCGGCTTCCCGGCACGCAATGCGACGGCACTTCGGCCGACGGCCGACCGCAGGCCCCGCACCGGATTCGGTCGCCGTGCCATGCTCGAAGGGTGCAGACGGATCCGACGCCTCCGAGCGGTGGTGCGTCGCCCGAGGTACTCGCCCTGGCCAAGGTCGTGGCCAGGCTCCGGGCCGAGGTGGCGGACCTGGAAGGCCTTGCCTCCACCGCGGCGGTGCTGGAGCGGGCCAAAGGCGTGCTGATGGCCCGCGAGGGCGTGTCTGCCGATGCCGCGTACGAGGCACTGGTCGAACGGGCCGGGCGCGGTGGCAGGACGCTGATGGAACAGTGCTGGATCACCCTCGGCGGGATCCGGTCGCGGCCCACCGCAGCGCCTCCGAAGGCATCGGCCCCCGGCACGGCGGGCTTCGGGCCGGCCCCGGACGGCGCCCGGTCCGTCTTCAGCCCGGACCGCTATCTGCGCCATGCCACCGACGGACGCGGTGACGGCGACCCGCGCGAGCTCCTGGCCGGTCTGGCCGCCGCGCTGGCCGACGCCCGGAGCACGGGCGAGGCCGCCGAGGTCCTGCACGAGGCACTGCGCCACCCCCTCGGGGTGGACGGCGTGATGATCTACACGCTGAACGGATCCGGGCGGCTGGAGCTCATCGGCCATTCGGGGATCGACCAGGAACTGGCCGCGCAATGGCACGACATCCCTCCGTTGGCCGGAGTGGCCGCCCTGGAGGCGATCACGTCCCGCGAGCCCCGATGGCTGGACGATCCGGAACGGGACGCCGAAAGGTACCGGCTCATCGGGCCGCCGGACCGCTGGCCCACGCGCGCATGGATCCCCGTACCCGGCGACGAGACGGTCACCTGCGCCATCGGATTCTTCCGGAAGGCCCCGACCCCCTTCCGCGGCGGGGAACAGGCCCTGCTCCAACAGGCCGTGCGGCTCTGCGGCGGCCCCCTGCACGTCTTCGAGCGCCGCACTGCAGGGCCCGCGGACCCGGAGGTGGCCGCCGTTCAGAAGATCCTCGATGCCGTCTCCGGGGCGGCGATCCTCCTCGCGCCCCTGCGTTCACCGAAGGGCGAGGTGGAGGACTACCGCATCGAGGCGGCCGCTCCGGACTCGGTGGACGTGGCGGGCCGCCACGGCAGGGAACTGGTGGGCCGGCGGATCCTGGAGACCTATCCGACCGTGGCGGGAACACCCCTGTGGCAGGGCTATCTCGACGCCCTGGAATCCGGCGCCACCTACGAGGGCGAACCGTTCTCGTACCAGGAGGTGACCGTCGGGGTTCCCGAGACGTCCGTCTACTCCGTGCGCGCCACGCGACTGGCCGGCCGGCTGATCGTCTCGTGGATCCGCCACGACACCAGCGAACGCGAGATCCGCCGACTGGCCGACCTGCAGCGCCTGGGCAATCTCGGCTGGGCCGACTGGAACCTGGCCACGGACACCATCAACTGGTCCGACCAGGTGTACGCGATCTTCGACCGGTCGCCCGACCAGGGGCCCTTGAGGTTGGAAGAGCTTCCGCAGTGCCTCGTGCCGGACGATCTCCCGGCACTAGCCAACGCCGTGCAGCGGTTGCTGGGAGAGGGAACCCCGATCGATCAACCCTTCCGTATCAGCAGCGCGGGCGGGGTACGTCATCTGCGCATCGTCGCCGAAGCCGAGACGGACGCCTACGGCGCCCCCGTCGAGGTGCACGGCTTCTTCCAGGACCTCACCCCCCAGCGGGACGCCGAGCTCGCCCTGATGGAGAGCGAGCGGGCCGTCCTCGTCCAGCGGGGCGTGCTCCAGGCCGAACGGGCCATCGCCGCACGCCTCCAGCACGCACTGCTACCCATCCCCGAACAGTCGATCGACCTCGTCGGACTGTGCGTCGACATCGCCTACGTGCCCTCGGACACCGGAGTGAACGTCGGGGGCGACTGGTACAGCGCCATCGAACTCCCCGACAAGAACGCCCTCTTCGTCGTCGGGGACGTCGCCGGCCACGGGCTGGACGCCGTCGGCACCATGGCCCAGCTGCGCTTCACCGCCAAAGGCATGATCGTCACGGGCTCGGCGCTGCCCGATGCCATGGGCCGGCTCAATTCCCTCCTCCTGCACACGTCCGCCACCACGGCCACCATGATCATGGCGCGCTACAGTCCGGCGGAGCGGCGACTCGTCTGGGTGCGGGCCGGGCACCTGCCGCCGCTGCTGGTCCGCGGCGGCGAGGCGCGCTTCCTCCCCCTGCCGGAGGGAAACATCCTCGGAGCGTCCTTCGACTCCGTGTACGCGCAGGAGACGCTCCAGCTGGAGGCCGGCGATCACCTGCTCCTCTACACCGACGGCCTCATCGAACTGCCCGGGGAGAACATGGACCGCGGGCTCGACCGGCTCGCCGGGGCCGCCGCCAGGGCCATGGGCGGGGGATCCCCCGACCCGTTGCCCCGGCTCCTGGCGGCCCTGCACCCTGCCGGGCGGGACGACGTGTGCGTCCTGGACATCCACCTGCCGGACCCGAAGGTCACCTGAGGCAGCGGGCAGCGGCTCAGGAATCCTTGCCGCGGCCGCTCATCGCGTCACGGAGCCGGTCGACGAGGCCGACACCGGGCGCGAGGAGCTTGTTGGCCGGCGGCTCGTCCGGGAGGGACGGGTGGGGGCGCGTCGGTGCGGTCTTCTTGGCGCTGCGCACCTTCTCACCGAGCTCGTCGAGTGCCGCCGCCGAGCACGTGGCGCGCAGTCGCGGGAAGAGAACGGTCTCCTCCTCGGCGATGTGCTCGCGGATCTCGGTCATGAGCTTGTCGATCAGCCCGTCGAACCGGGGGTCGTCGGCGTCGCACCCTTCGAGGTCCTTCATGATCCGCTCGGCGGCCGCGTGGTCGTCGATCTCCTTGTCCGCGATGGCGTCCCCATCGGGCAGGTGCTTGCGCACGGCCGGATACAGGTACACCTCCTCGGCCACGGAGTGCCGAACCAGTTCGATGGTCAGCTTGTCCGCGCAGTCCTTCCTGCGGGGGTCCCCGGAGGGCAGCCCCCCGATGTCCCGGAAGAAGTCCTTCACCTCCTGGTGGTCCGTGGTCAGCTCTGCGATGACGTCACCGCCGTGGCCCATGGTGTTCTCCTTCGCTGTGGGTGGTGGGTAGTGGTGTGGTGCGCCGGTCGTGGCAACGGACGATGTGGCGGACGAGGATCCAGCCCCAGCCGCCGCTGCCGCCCAGGTGCGGAAGCCGGGTGACGGGCGGGACCGCGCTGGTGTCCGTGACGGTCACGACCAGGGCGGCGGCATCCGCGGCCGCCGGACGCACCGGATACTCGCGGTCGCCGCCGCCGTCACCGTCGCCGACGCCGTGCAGAAACCGGTGGGTCGCGGCGCGGGCCCGGCCGGCGGCGCTGACGTCGGACGGCAGATCGAGATGCCGCCGGGTTCGATCGCCGGAGGGAGTCATGTCAGACCGCCGACGTCGGGTGCGGACCGGCTCAGGTGTTGAGCAGCCGGTTGAAGAAGGACCGGTACTGCTGGAGCGCCAGCCGCAGGTCCTCCGTGGCCACCTGTTCGCCCTGGTCCCACTGGCCCTCCAGTCCCTGCTTGCGCGAGGAGAAGGTCTGGGCGAGCGCCTGCATCACCTCGGCCACCAGAGCGTCCGCCGATGTGACCGCTTCCTGCGGGTCGTCCACGAAACGGCCCTGGATCCGGGTCCACTTCGTGCGGTAGTCCTCCGCCTCCTCGGTGCCGAGCAGCGGCTCGTCCGCGGCGGCCGGCTCCCCGCCCTCGCGTCCGACTTCTGCCTCCTCCGTGGGGGTACCGTCGTCCCGGGTGTCAGCCGTTGCCTCTCCCGGGTACGTGGGCACCTGCCGCTCTTCGTCCGATCGAGCACCCGGCTCGGCAGCCGCCGTCCCGGGGTTCGCGATGTCCTCCGTCGTCAGCTCGGCCGAGCCGGTCCCGACCCGGTCTTCCCCGGCCGTCCTGCCCGTAGTGTCTGCGTGGTTCCTCATGTTCACCGGCTCCTCTGGTCGCTGAGCAACTCCTCGAAGAGCGCGCGGTAGTGCACCATCGCGCCGCGGAGTTCCTCCGTCGTCGTCCCGCCCCCACCGCTGCGCACCTTGACGTCGTGCGCGGCCCGGTAGTGCTCCAAGGTCCGTCCGTGTTCCACCGACAGATCGCGCAGCTGCCGGCTGAACCCCTCCGTGGGGTATCCGCGCTCGCGCATCAGTCGGGTGACCAGCTCGTCGGCCTCGCCCACAGAGCCCTCCGGACGGTCCACGAATCGCTCTTGGACGCCGCTCCACTCCTCCGTGTACTGGTGACGCCGCTCCGAGGGCAGTTCCTTGAGCTCGAATTCGGCGTGGCGCTCCTCGCGCGATCGAAGCTCGCGCTCCCCGGCCGTGCGGCCGCCTTCGGCCTCGACAGTGCGCTCGTACTCGGGCCCGAACCGGTTCTGCAAGTGGCGTCGGCGGGACATCGTCCACAGTCCGACGCAGAGTGCGATGACCACGACCGCCGCGATGACGATCACGATGATGAGCATGCTGTTCGACATGGCTCGCCTCCATCCGGGCCCTGATCGGCCTCTGCCACGCGGCTGCCCCTCGCACCACCGGTCAAACGCGGGCCCGGCCTTGTGCGGTATCCGGGGAAGTTCGGCGCACCGTGCGCGAACCGCCCTCGTAATCGGATCGGTCCGCCCTGGTTTGAAGGGCGGCAGGCTGGTCAGACGCCTGGGGTCACCCCTGTGCCCCACGTGAGCGCCGCGGGTCGAAGAAGCGTGCGGCCCGCGGATCCGTGTGGGCGTCCGGGACGTCCACAGTGATCGGAACCCCGCCATGAAAGCCCGCCCTGTCAGCCCGGAATCCCCGTCCTCCCCATCGCCTCCCGACACACAGCGCCTGCTCGCGATCTACCTCAACGACCACCTTGCGGGTGCCAGCAGCGGCGTCTGCCTCATCCGCCGCATGGCCCGGGTCCACCGCGGTACACCGGCCGGACCGCCCCTGGCCGAGCTCGCCGAGCAGATCGCAGAGGACCGGGAGAGCCTGCGCGAGATCATGACCGCCCTCGACGTCCCCGCGCAGTGGTCCCGGGTCGTCATGGGCCGCCTGGCCGAGAAGGCGGGCAGGGTCAAGCTCAACGGCCGCCTGGTGAGCCGCTCGCCCCTCAGCGACGTCCTGGAACTGGAGGCCATGCGGCTCGGCGTGGAGGGGAAGGCGTCGTTGTGGCGTTCGCTCGGCATCATCGCCGACACCCACAGCCACCTCGAGGGGGCTGCCGTCGACCGGCTCCTGACCCGCGCGCGGGAGCAGGCGGACGTACTGGAGGGACTGCGCGAGGAGGCCGCGCGACGGACGTTCACGCCGGGAGCCGCGGCCGCCGCCCCTTCCGGCCGGGGAAGCACCGACGGCGTACGACGGGCCGGCCCGTCACGAAGACCGAGGTGGGTCTGATGCGAGTCGTGGTCACCGGCGCCACCGGCAACGTGGGTACCAGCGTGGTGAAGACCGGTCGGCCACCGCGATCGAGGCCGTCGAGGCCTTCATCGAAGGGCTCCGCCTGGGATCCGGCCTCGACACCCCGCCCCTGGTCTGCTCCCGGGCGGGCGGCGCATGAGGTCCGGGGTGCGGGGCAGGCGGTGGGCGAAGTGCCCGAGCAGAAGTTCCGGCAGAACGACCTCCGACCTGAGGAGTGGTGTGATCATGCACGACGACATGTGGGCCTACCGGTCCGGAATCGTCCACCCGACCGGGGAGGACCTCACCGGATTCAAGGTGGAAGCGGCCGACGGGAGCATCGGCAAGGTCGACAAGCATGCGGCCGAGGTCACGGACGCTTACCTGGTCGTCGACACGGGCGTATGGATCTTCGGCAAAGAGGTCCTGATCCCGGCGGGCACCGTCACGCGCATCGACCGGGAGACGCGCACGGTGCACGTGGACCGGACCAAGGAACAGATCAAGTCCGCCCCGGAACTCCACCGCGACCACCACCTGGGCGACCCGGACTACCGCGTCGAGATCTCCAAGTACTACGGGGCCATCGGCCGACTCGGCGGACCCTTCGTATAGCCCTGCCGTGCCTCCGTGCCTGCCTGCCTCCGGGCACGCGCGGCCGGCGGGTGTCAGTTCACGCCCGGGGTGACGTGGGTGGTGGGGGTGTTCCAGCCCGAGACCCGGACCCGCGGCGCGCCACCCCGCACGTCGCCGGTCCGGTACTCGGCCGTCAGGACGGCGCTCTCCCCGGGCCAGAGGCTGATCCGGTTGTCGTCCCACCGGACCGGCAGCACCGGCGCGTCCCGGCCGTCGACCAGACGGACATCGGTCAGCAGGGCGGGCGTGTTGCCGCTGCCGGTGTTGCGGACGGTGACGGTGGTGGAGGAGCGCCCGCCCGCGTGGTGCGTGGTGCGTGCGGTCGCCGTCACCGTCGCGGCCGCGAGGGAGTTCAGGCCGGTGAGGTCGGCGTGGGCGGTGACCGGGGTGTGGTACCAGTCGGAGGAATCGTGGTCGAGGACGTCGGGGCGGGTGGAGAGCCAGTAGACGTTGCGGCTGACCTCGCGGCCGGCGCTGTCGGTGAGCGTCAGCCGGACGAGGTACGTGGAGCCCAGGCCGTCCACGGCGGCCGGAACGGTCAGTGCGGTGGTGTTCGCGCCGTCGCCGCCGACCCGCAGCCCGCCCGCGGTGCGGTCGTAGCGCGGGGTCCCGTCGGTGCCGAACAGGCTGACCCGTGCGCTGAGCCCGGACACGGCGCCGGGCCGGCGGTTGATGACGGTCACGGTCCGGTCGTCGTAGGAGTACTGGATGTGGAGGGGCTCGTTGGCCTTCTTCGCGCCGTAGTAGGCGCCGTCCTGGTCGAGGTAGCGGTCGACGAGCTGCCAGTGCAGTGAGGTCCAGCCGCTGTTGAACATCCAGTACACGACCCCGGTCGACGGGTCGTCGGCGTCCGTGGCGTTGCGGGCGTAGGCCTCGAACTGGGCGCGCACGTTCTCGTACTGGCTGAGCTGGGCCTTGGCCACATAGTCACCCAGGCCCCGTGGGGCGCCGTAGCGGCGGGTGAGGGCGTCGTTGAAGAGCTTCAGCGTGTTGAAGGTGGCGGAGGGGGAGCGGTGGTACTGCGGGGCGGAGGGCGACTTCCACAGCGTTTCGAGCTCGGCCGGTGAGAGCGTGCGGCGCAGCGTGTCGAGGGTCGGGACGGAGGGGCCGGCGCTCGTCTCGGAGTTGAATCCGGTCGCGCCGCCTTCGCGTTTGTCGTACCAGTACGAGGGCAGAACCCAGTCGTAGGGGCCGGTCATGCGCATGCCCGACGGGCCGCTGAGGGCCGTGCTGACGTCGGAGGCGGCGGGGATCACCGGAGTGGGCCAGTCGGCGGCGCGCAGGGCGTCGAGGTAGTCCCGTTCGGTCTCCGCGTCGGGGGCGAAGTCGCTGCCGATGAGGAAGGACAGCACGCTGGGATGGCTGCGCAGCCGGGCCGCCTCGGCGGCCATGGAGGCCCGGGCGGTGAGACGGTCGGCGGCGTTCCATTCCTCGCCCGTACCGGTGGGGTTGACCTCTCCCTCCCACTTGTTGCAGCACTCCCAGCCGGGCAGCGTCAGGATTCCGTGCCGGTCGGCGAGGTCGAAGAACTCATCCGGCTCGATGTGGCCCTCGAGGCGGAACGCGTTCAGGCCCGCGTCGAGTGCGGCCTTGATCCGGTCCTCCGCCGCGGTGGTGTCCCAGCGCAGCAGTTCGTCGGCCGACCAGCCCGCGCCCCGGATCAGGAGCGGGCGGCCGTTGATGACGTACTGGCGGGCGCCCGCGGAGTTGAGGGGTGCCTTCACCTCACGAATGCCGAAGGAGTGACGGACCGAGTCCGAGCGGCTGCCCGCCACCGCCGCCGTGAGTTCGAGTCCGTACAGGTTCTGCGGGCCCATGTCGGCGGGCCACCACAGGGCGGCCCGCTCCAGGCGCAGTTGCGGGTGCCGGTCCGGGGCGAAGGTGAGCGTACGGGTCTCACGGGCACCCAGGGTGACGTACTGGCGCAGGACGATCCCGGTGCCGCTGATGGCCGCGGTGACGGTCGCGGTGGCGGTCTCCTGCGAGTCGTTGCGGACCTGCGCCTTCACGGTCAGCTCGGCCGGGGGTGAGACCGAGGCCGGGGGCGTGAGGGGCGACGGGGCGGCGTCCAGACGGGTCACCACGTGCGCGTCGTGCAGCGACACGGCCCCCCGGCGGCGCACCAGGACATCACGGACGATGCCCATGTTGGCGTCGGGCGGCGGCTGCAGCCAGTCCAGCCAGCCCAGCGTGAGGTGCTTGCGCGGATCATTGGGCCGCACCCGGAAGGCGACCGTATTGGTGCCGGCCCGCACCAGCGCCGTGACGTCGAGCTCGTGCCGCGTGTACACACCGGCCACCTCGGCGGCGGAGGCGACCTGCCGGCCGTTGACGTACACGTCCGCCGCGGAGATCACTCCGCTGAAGTCCAGGGAGGTGCGCTCCGCGGTGTCGGGAAGCGTGAAGTCACTGCGGTACCACCACGGCACGGCGAAGTCACCACGGGGGATGCGCTGCTGGTCGGTGGAGTAGAAAGGGTCGGGGTGCGTGCCGTCGGCGACCAGGGCCGCGAGCACGGTGGAGCGGGGCCCGGCCCGGTGCCAGCCGGTCGTCGCGTAGCCGGGTGTGGACACGGCGGCCGCGGTGTCGGGGACTTCGGCCGTCGACCGGATCGCGTACCCGGTCAGCGCAGCGGTGCCGCCCGGCGCCACCGGCGTCGTCGCGGCGGGAGCGGAACCCGTTCCGGCCGGGAAGCGCGGGGCCGCGGCCGACGGGACGGCGGCGGGGGCGAGGAACACGCCCAGCAGGGCCAGAGCCACGGCGGCCACGCGGAGTCGCCGGGCGCGAACGGGGCGGGGGAGCTGGGACACGGTGGTCTCCGGGGAAGCTGGTCGGACGTCCGCGTGACACGAAGATCTTGTGACGGACCGTAACCCACCCGACCCCCAGGACGGTCCGGCGCGGCCGTACGGCGAGCCGCAGGCCCCGGCCCCGTCACCGCCGGGCGAGGAGCGCCCGGGCGGGCGGCCGGACGGCCCACCGAAGTCACCTCTTGGAGGGAACGCGTCCCCCGGCGGGAACGCGTCGCCGCTACGGCGCCTTCTGTGCCTGGAAGCTCCGCCGGTAGGCGTGCGGGCTGGTGCCGGTGAGGCGCTTGAATCGCTCCCGGAACGCGGTGGGGGAGCCGAAGCCGACCTGCGCGGCGATCCGTTCCACGGGGTGCGCGGTGGTCTCCAGCAGATGCTGCGCCCGGCGGATCCGCGCCCGGTGCAGCCACTGCAGCGGTGAGGTGCCGGTCTGCTCGCGAAAGCGCCGGTTGAGGGTTCGGACGCTCATGCCGCTCTGCAGGGCGAGTTCGTCGAGGGTGAGGTCGCGCCGGGCGTTGTCCTCCATCCAGAGCATGAGCGGCTCCAGCCGCGATCCGCGTGGGGCCGGCGGCTGGTCGTGCACGATGAACTGGGCCTGACCGCCTTCGCGCTCCAGCGGCATGACGGACAGCCGCGCGGCGTCCGCGGCCACCGCCGAGCCGAGGTCGCACCGGATCATGTGCAGGCACAGGTCCAGTCCGGCGGCGGCCCCGGCCGAGGTGAGCAGCTGTCCGTTGTCCACGTACAGCACCCCCGGGTCCACCTCGACGGCCGGATGGAGTGCGGCCAGCAGCTCGGCGGCCGACCAGTGCGTGGTGGCGCGCAGTCCGTCGAGCAGGCCCGTGGCGGCCAGTGTGAAGGCGCCCACGCAGATGGAGGCGATCCTGGTTCCCCGCGCGGCGGCCTGCCGCAGCGCGTCGAGGACCTCCTCGGATACGGGTGCCGCGGGATCGGCCGTACCCGGCACGATGATGGTGTCCGCCTCGGCCAGCTCCGTCAGCGGCCACGGTGCGCGCAGGGAGAAGGCTCCGGCGTCCACCTCCTCGGCGGCCGCACAGACGCGGACGCGGTACGCCGGGCGGCCGTCGGGAAGCCGGGTGCGCGTGAAGACCTCGATGGGGGTCGCCAGGTCGAACGGGATCACTCCGTCGAGGGCGAGCACGGCCACGGTATGCATGGCCCAACCATAGCGATGCGCGGGCACCGGCATGCGCGCGCTGGTGTACACGTGCGTATGTTCCTGCAGGTCGGAGAGTCACAGGCACTCCATGCACCAGTTGGCGGGAATCCGTTGGATGCTGGCATTCCAGCCTCTTTTCGGGTGCTGCGGACCATGACTAGCGTCGGGTGCCGGCGCCCCGTCCGCGCGCCTTCCCCGGAACAAGGAGACCTGTCCGATGCTGTGTCAGATCGTGCTGTTCGACGGCTTCGACCCCTTGGACGCCATCGCCCCGTTCGAGGTCCTCCACGCCGGCTCCCTCGCGACGGCGGGGAACCTGCGCGTGGAGCTGGTCTCCGCGGAGGGCCCGCGAGACGTACCCGGCGGCGCGGGACCGATCTCGCTGCGGGCCACCGCCCGACTCGACCCGCAGGGCGCCGACCTGGTCGTCGTACCGGGCGCCGCCGGCCCCCTGGGCAACCTCTCCGACCCGGACGTCCCGGTGAAGTCCGACTCCATTCCCGCGCTCCTCGGTCGCTCGCTGGAGACCGGCCTGCCCGCGCTCCTCAAGGAAGCCCTGGAACGGCCGGGATCGACCGTCGCCACGGTCTGCGGCGGTTCCATGCTGCTCGCCATGGCGGGGCTGATCGCGGGTCGCCGCGCCACCACTCACCACAGCGGACTCGGCCTGCTCGACGCGATGGGTGTGGTGGCGATCGACGCCCGGGTGGTGGACGACGGCGACCTGTTGACCGGCGCGGGCGTCACCTCCGGACTGGATCTGGGCCTCTACCTGCTGGAGCGCGAACTCGGCCCGCGCGTCGCACACGCCGTGGAGCGGCTCTTCGCCCACGAGCGCCGCGGCACGGTCTGGCGCGCCGCGGGCCCGGTTCCCGCGGCCTTCTGAAGTCCTCCGCTCCCGACCACCTGGATCAACAACGTGACAACGTTCCTCCTCTTCGTCCACAGCGTGGCCCCGGTGTTCGGCCCGGCGGCGGCGGTGCCGGCCGGCCAACCGGGCATGCACACAGGGCTGTTCAGCCGGCTGTGGGCAAGGGTCGGCGTGCTGGTGATCGTCCGCCCCGGATCCACCACGGGAGCCTGACGTGCATCCCACCAGCCGGCTCCTGCGGATCTCCGCTCCGGTCGAACTCGTCACCCTGGCCGTCCTGCTGGTCAACGTCGGCGTGCTGCACTTCGAGGCGCTCGCCTCGGTCGTCGGCCCCCTGCATGGCTGTGCCTACCTGATCGTCATCATCGCGGCGGCCCGTGAGACCGCCTCGGACCGGACGGCCGTCGTACTGTCGGCCGTCCCGGGCATCGGGGGCGTCATCGCCCTGCGCCGACTGGACGCGCGACGTACACCGCCCGATCGCCCCGGGGCCGGTTGACCGGGCGGGGCGGTCACCGCCCGGGGCTCAGCTGCGGGTCCGGCTCGCGCCCATCGGGCCGTGCGCGTGCGCCGGATCGGCGACCGGGTGGTGGTGGCGCCGGCCATCGGGTGCCCGGTCCGCGTCGGTCAGGTGCGGGTGGCCGACGGTCGGTGCGGCGTGGGCGTGCGGCCGGCTGCCGCGCTCGCCGGGGGACCACAGGCGTACGGCCAGCACGGACGCCGTGAACGCGATCGCGCCCAGGGCGATCACGGCTGCCTGCAGTCCGGCCGTCGCGCCCAGCCAGCCCGCGAGCGGGTAGGTCAGCAGCCAGCACGCGTGCGAGAGCGAGAACTGCGCGGCGAACGCCGAGGCGCGCTCCTCGGACGGCACCGCGCGGCGGATGAGGCGACCCGTCGGGGTGAGGACCATCGAGCAGGCGGCGCCGAAGGCGGCCCAGGCGGCGAGCAGAGCGGGCCAGCGCCAGCCGCCCGCGCCCGCCGCCGTGATGGCGCCCAGGGCGCCGAACACGGCCGTCAGGAGGAATGCGCCGCGCAACATCACCGTACGGTCCTCCATCGCGTCCAGGAGGCGGGGCAGCAGCAGGGCGACGATCATGGAGCCCGCGCCGTACGCGCCGAGGGCGAGGGCGACGTCGCTCGTGGCCCGCCCGAGGTGGTCGCGCACGTAGACGACGGTGTTGACGGTGACCACGGCGCCGGCGGCGGCCACGGCGAGGTTGAGGGACAGCAGGGCGCGCAGGCTCGGCGTGGTGAGGAACAGACCGGTGGCGCCGGTGGTCCGTGTGTCCTTCGGGCGCTCCCCGGGCTCCCTGTCCTCCCCGCTCTGCCCGCCCTCCCTGCCCTCCCTGCCCTCCCCGCGTGAGGCGGCCGGAGAGGACTTCGGCAGTACCGCCGACACCACCAGCGCGGCGGAGGCCACGAAGCCGGCCGTCGTCCCCAGGAACAGCCAGTTGTAGCTCATGAAGGCCAGCAGGGCGGCGGCCAGCGCAGGGCTGAAGAGGCTCTCCAGGTCGTAGGCGAGGCGTGAGAGCGACAGGGCCCGGGTGTAGTCCCCCTCCTCGGGCAGCACCTCGGGGACGACGGCCTGGAAGGTGGGGGTGAAGGCGGCCGAGGCGGCCTGGAGCGCGAAGATCAGGACGTAGACCTGCCAGATCTGGTCGACGAACGGCAGGGTCAGGGCGACCGCCGCCCGGATCAGGTCGGCGCCGACCATCAGGGTGCGCCGGGGCAGGCGGCCGGAGACGGCGCCGATCGCCGGAGCGATCGCCACGTAGGCCGCCATCTTGATCGCCAGGGCCGTGCCCAGCACGGAGCCCGCCCGGGCGCCCGCGATGTCGTACGCGAGCAGCCCCAGGGCGACGGTGGCCAGCCCGGTGCCGATGAGGGCGATGACCTGGGCGGTGAGCAGATGGCGGTAGGTGCGGTTGCGCAGGACGGACAGCATGTGGAGGTCCTTCGCGAGCGGAAGCTGACCCATCCAACATACGACATCATGTGCGCACGTGCGCACATGATGGAGTGATCGTGCGCCTACCCTGTTCCCATGTCCACGAGCGAACCAGCCCCCGTTGCCGCGCATACGCATCTGCGTACGCCTGACGATGCCCGCCTGGCCGAGGCGGCCGGGGTATTCGCACTCCTCTCGGACGCCACCCGGCTCCACCTGCTGTGGCTGCTGGCCCTTGAGGAGTCCGACGTGGGCTCACTCGCCGAGCGGTGCACCGCCTCTCGGACCGCGGTGAGCCAGCACCTGGCCAAGCTGCGCCTGGCCGGCCTGGTGGAGGGACGCAAGGAGGGCCGGTTCGTGTTCTACCGCCTGAGCGACGGGCACCTGCGCCGCCTCGTCCTGGAAGCCCTGAGCCACGCCGACCACCGCGTGACCGGCGAGGCCCCGCACGACTGACACGGCCCGGTGCGGGTGAGCGGGTCGTCCGCCGACACCCGGTACGGCCGACGCCACCGGGTCCGTCGGGCCCGCGAAACAAATCCACTTGAACGGGTTCCGGTGGAGAGGCAGTCTTGCGCGATGATCGTTGAGCTGGCTCCCGCCTACCTGAGCTGGGACGACGTGGATCCCGCCCGGTACCCCTTCGACAGTGCCTCGGCGGCGCGGGTGGTGCGGTCGCTGGGGCCCGCCCGGTGTGTGCCGCAGCGCCCCGACCTCCGCCCCGGCGACCGTGCGATGAACGCCTGGAACTGGGACCGGGGCAGGGTGTGGGCCGATGCCATGTCCCATGCCCTGGCCGTCCACTACGGCCCGTGGGTCGCCGGGTGGCGTTGGGCGCACGACGAAGGGGACTTCGACGGAGGCCCGGTCGGCAACTGGTGCTGTCCCGCGCACTCGATCACCAACTCGGAGGAGACGCTCGACCGCGTCGTCGCGGCACTCTGCGAATGGCGCGCCTGGCTGGAGAGCCTCGCCGACTGGTTCGAGAGGTACCCGCTGGACCTGAGCTCGGTCGAGGACCAGCGGATCCTGTGGGAGAGCGCCGCCCGGAACCTGATCCTCCAGGTCGTCGACCGCACCGGCTGCGGCAGCGGCTGGTACGGGCACTGCCGTCAAGTACTGACCTGGTTCCTCAGCCACTGGGGAATCGGACCCGCCCTCGCGGAGGATCTGGTCGGCGAGGCGATCGGCGGCCGGTTCAAGAGCTGGACCGGACCGGACACGGTCCTGGTCGGCAGCGTCGCGGAGCGGCTCGCCCAATCGCTGCAGCCGCAGGCCGGCTCACGGCCCACCCCGTCGGCGCCGCAGCCGGACTCCCTGCAGAGCTGGCTCGCCGTGCGCGAGACCGTGCCGTGGCAGGAAGCCCGGCACCAGGGCGGGGAGGAACCGGTCACCCCGTCACGTGACGGCGCTGCCGAGGACATCCGCACCTTCGACGGGGCCTTGGACCCGGCCCGGGCCGAAGGCATGCTCGCAGCCCTGGAGTTGCTGCGCGCCGAAGCGGCGCACGGCGCCACCCTCGACTTCGAGATGCTCCGCCGCTGGCAGCAGCACGTCCTGGGCACGCCCCTGCCACCGGCCTTCCGGGAGCTGCCCGCCTTCGCCAAGCGGGGCAGGGAGCGCTACGGCATAGCCCCGGACACCCGAGCGCGCCTCGACGCCTGCCTGGCCGAGGCCACGAAGGACGACGCCCGGCCGCTCCCGCTGACCGCACGCGCCGCGCGCGCCTACCTCGACGTCTGCTTCTTCCACCCGTTCGACGACGGCAATGCCCGATCCGCCTTCCTGGCCCTGCTCTTCGTCCTCGCCCGCGAGGGCGTCACCCTCGACGGGGTCGGCCTGCTCCGCCGCGTCACTTTCCAGGCCGACGCTCCCCGGGACGCCCTCGCCCTCGCCTCGTACATCGACACCCACCTGATGGGGACCCGGAGCCGCGCCGCCGAGCCCGACTCCTGATGGTTCGGCGAGCTGCCGAGAGGCTGGCCGCACCTGAGGACTGCGCCCGGCTGCCCGCCCTGCGGACGCAGCCCCGTCCGGCCCGGCCGACGGCTGCCTGAACCGTCGCCCGGAGATCACGTCCCGCTTTTCGTGCCGGGCGGAGGCAGAGCCGTGAGGGGGTCCTCGGCAAGGTGGACGACGTGCGCGAGCGCGTACCCGTAGGCGGGCCGGGAGAAGACGAACGGTCCCATGGGGAGGTTGCCCCAGGCCCGGCGGTGGGGCTGGTGGAAGGCGGACCATGTGACGGTCTCGGCGGTCGCGGTGATGCGGGCGAACAGGGGCCAGCATTCCCATATGCCGCAGGAGCAGCCCAGCACCACGGTGGCGTCCGTCGCCCTGTGCCGGAGGTTCGGGGCGGCGTCGCCGAGGAAGTGGGGCACGGGGTCAAGCAGGTCGGACTCCGCCATTCCGTAGTACTGGTGGAACAGGAAGTCCTCCGTGTCCTCCGGCGTCCGCTCGTAGCGGCTCTTCTCCTGCTGCCACAGGGGGCGGGTGGCATCAGCGGCATGGACCCGAAGGTCGGACCCGTCGACGCGGATCCCCCACTGCCGTGCGGACGCGTAGGTGAAGAACTCGATGTGCTGCATTGGAACCATTCTGTGCGGTCGGCGCCGGAAGCTCGAGGCCAGGGCGACGGCTGAATTCCCCGCGCGTCCGTGCGCGGTGCGGCCGGGCCGACACCTCTATGGTCGGAGAGTGACCACTTGGTTTCCCCCGTTGTCCGAGTACGCCCTCGCCCGGCGCTGCCTCCGCTGTGGAGCGGTACCCGGCGAAGCCTGTAACGCGCCCCGAAAGAACGCCCGGTCGGCCCGGGCGGACGACACCGGCGCCGATACGGGGAAGGCCGCTGCCGCCGACGACCCGGTCAACCGGATGCACGCCCCACGCGTGGACGCCGCGATCCGGCACTACCACCGCGACATCGGCAGGGCTCCTCAGCCCGACGCACGGGTTCCGGGGCAGCGCTACGACACACTGCACACGGCGCCGGCGCCCGCGCAGCCACGGGCCGCGGCAGCCGCGGCAGTTCGCCCACCCGCCCATCGGTCCCGGTCCCTGGCAGACCGGGCCGCCGCCGTCTTCGGCAGGGAAGGGGGACATGTGCGCTGGCCGTACGGGCTGCAGCAACCGGCTCCCCCCAGGACGAGGACGGACGAGGCCCTCACCCGGTACGAGGCGGCGGTCGCGGAACGGCAGGCCGCCCAGCACCGGATTACCACCTGGGCCGAGTCCCTCGGGCTCAAGCAGAGCCAGTCCGGCTGCTGCCCACGCTGGCTCCAGCGCCGGCGCAGCAGCCGGTGCAGGCCGTGGGCGTGCACGCAGTACGGCGGCAGCGGCCCGGACCACGACTGGCTCGACCACCTGGTCACCTGGACCCACCAGGGGAAACCCGCCGTGATCACCTCCGCGCCGTACAGCGTCGGTTCCCAGGACCGGTCCCGGCTCACCTGGTGGACCCGTGAAGACCCGCGACTGTCCTTCGGCCTCGGCACCGGCTGGTACGGGTCCGGCACCACCCAGATCGTCATGTGGCGCGCCGATCTGGTGCGAGCGGCCCCACTCACGGCCGACTGACCCCTGTCGGTAGGTGCGGGCCGTTGGGGTGCCCGCCACGGACAAGGGGCTGCTCCCACGCACGCACCGGTTCCCGGGAGCACACCCCGCCGGGGCACGCCCGGCGTGACGATCGAGCGTACGTTTCGCTGCCCGCCCCTCGCCGTCCCCGGCACTAGGCTCGGGCCGTGGGACAGCCCGAGCAGCTCGTCGAAGGCGCAGGACCGTTCACGACCCGGCGGACCTGGCAGCGCCCCGCAGGGGACACCGTGGTCTGGGACTCGCGGCTGGCCCGCAAGCGCGGCACGCTGTCGGTCCGCGGTCCGCAGGACACGGCCGCCCGGCCCTCGGCCGCCGACCCCGAGGCACTGCGCCGCCTGCGCAGGCTCAACACCGTCGCCTCCGGTGCGTTCGTCATCGGCGGCGCGCTCTTCGCCCTCGGCGCCGCGATCGCCCAGTTCGGCTCGGGCGACCCGCTCCAGAGCGCATGGGTCTACTTCGCCGGGGGCCTGTTCTTCAACACGGGCGGCTACGTCTCGCTCCTGCAGGTGCTGAACGCGCCCCGCCACGCCCCCGGGGGCGGCTTCCTGGCCACCGGCGGCTGGCGGTGGTGGGGGTACGAGCCGATGCGGCTGGACTGGCTGAGCACGTTCGTCCTGTTCACCGGGACCCTCGTGTTCGGCGTCAACCTGCTGGACTCCTTCCTGCAGGGCCTCACCGCCCAGCAGGTCAACCGGCTGATCTGGACCCCCGATGTGATCGGATGCCTGCTGTTCCTGGTGTCGGGCCATCTCGCCTTCGCCGAGATCTGTCACCGGTCCCGAATCTGCTTCCGCTCGCGCAGCCTCGGGTGGTGGGTCGTGGCCGTCAATCAGATCGGTTCGGTGCTGTTCATGATCTCGGCGCTGGCCGCCTTCACCCGGCCCGCCACCGGAAGCCTGGTCAACGCCGGCGTCGCCAACTGGGCGACACTGACCGGCGCGCTGTGCTTCTCGCTCGGCGGCGTGCTCCAGCTCTTCGAACGGCCGTAGACGGGCGCCGAGCGTCCGCGACCGCGGCCGGACTGCGGACCGTAGCCGGCCGCTCCACAATGGGACGAGGGCAGGCACGCGGCGGCCCTGCAGCCCTCGAGCGGTGTCCCGACTGCGTCCGGCCGAGAGGAACGCCCTCATGCGCGCTCAGTCACCGCCCGCCGCGCGGAGGAGGACGGGAGCCTTCGTCGCGGTCGCCGTGGCGCTGTTCTGCATCCAGCTCGACTTCTTCGCCCTCAACCTCGCCATCCCCGGCATCGCGGCGGAGCTCGGCGTCACGGTTTCGGCCGCGCAGTGGACCCTCTCCGCGTACATGCTCGCCATCGGCTGCTTCTTCATCGTCGGCGGCCGTGTGGGCGACGTCTTCGGACGGCGCGGCACCCTGCTCGCCGGCATCACCCTGTTCACGGCCGGTTCCGTGGGCTGCGCGCTGGCTCCCGGACTCGGCCTGCTGGTGGCGGCCCGCATCGCGCAGGGGGTGGGCGCGGCGTTCGTCTTCCCGAGGAGAGCCGGGCCAGGGCCCTGGGCGCGGTGTTCGGCGTGGCCAATATCGGGACCGCGCTCGGGCCCTTCGTGGGCGGAGGGTTCACCGAGGGGCCCGGCTGGCGCTGGATCTTCTGGCTGATGGCGCCGCTCGGCCTGCTCTCGCTGCTCGCCGCCCTCGTGTACGTACCGGACTCGCGCGACACGTCGGTGCCCCGCGAGCTCGACCTCCTCGGCTGCGCCCTGATCGTGTGCTCGCTGGCCGCGGTGACCCTGGCCGTGGAGCGCGGTGACGCCTGGGGCTGGGCGAGCGCACGCACGCTCGCCTGCTTCGGCCTGGCCGTGGTCTCCGGCGGGCTGTTCCTGGTACGGGAGCGGCGCGCCCGGCACCCGCTGGTCGATCTGCGGCTGTTCCGCAACGTCCCGTACGTTCTGGTGACCGGGATGGGCTCGCTCGCGAACATGGGCTACGGCGTCACCGTCTTCCTCGCCACGCTCTACCTCCAGGACGTACGCGGGCTCTCACCGCTCATGGCGGGCACGGTGTTCCTGGCCCCGGCCCTGCTGGTGGCGGTCAGCGGGCCGCTCGGGGCGCGGCTGGCCCGGTACATGCGGCCGACCGCGGTGATGGCGCTCGCCGGGGCCGTCGCGGGCACGGGGATGTACGCGCTGGCACAGGTCGGCGCATGGTGGCTGTACGTGCCGGTGTTCGCGTGGTGCGGCCTCGGCCTCGGGCTGGGCTGGACGTTCTCCAGCGTGGCGACCCAACAGGTCGTCGCACCGGCCAGGGCGGGGGAGGCGTCGGGCGTGCTGCTGACGTTCCTGGTCACGCTGGGTGCGATCGCCCTCGCCGGGACAGCGGCGGCGATCTCCGCCATGACGCCGCAGCGGCCGCCCGAGGAGGCATACGACGCGATCCTGCAACTGGGCGGGGTGGTCATCGTCGCAACGGCGGTGGTCGTCATGGCCGTACGCCATCGGCTCGTCGTGCTCGGCAGGATCCCGCCCCTGTCCATGCGGGCGGACGAGGACGGGCGGGCGCGGCCATGAGGCCGTCAGGACCGGCCGTGCGCAGGACGACGGCGGCCTCGGTGCGCCCGTAGGCTGGCCCGGTCGTTCCTGCCCGTTGTCGATCGGAGCCCGCCGTCATGCTGACTGCCCTCACCGGCGTTTTCGGGGACCGCGCGGACGCCGTCACCGTCGCCGGCCGCACCGCCTCGTACGAGGAACTCCTGGGTGCGGCCGAAGCCGTGGCCGCAGATCTCCTCCAAGGCCGGGTCCCGGCCTTCGCGGTGACCGCGACCGCTTCGCTGGAGACGGTTGCCGCGGTGGTCGGCGGACTGCTCGCGGGAGTGCCCTGCGTACCGCTGCCTCCCGACGCCGGGCCGGCCGAACGCGACCACATCCTGCGCGATTCCGGTGCCCGTCCGATCGAGGTGGACTTCGCCCGCCGTACGTCCGCCTCCCGTCCCGCGGCGCCGGATGCGTCCGGGTCCGGCACGGCGGGGCCCGGGGATCCCGCGCTGATCCTCTACACCTCCGGGACGACCGGCGCCCCCAAGGGAGTGGTCCTCAGCACTGCCGCGATCACCGCCGACCTCGATGCGCTGGCCGCCGCCTGGCAGTGGAGCGCGGAGGACACCCTGGTCCACGGGCTGCCGCTGTTCCACGTCCACGGGCTCGTCCTCGGCGTACTGGGAGCCCTGCGTACCGGGAGCCGTCTGGTGCACACCGGCCGGCCGTCGCCGGAGGCGTACGCGGCGGCGGGCGGGAGCCTGTTCTTCGGCGTGCCCACGGTGTGGTCGCGGATCGCGGCCGAGCCGGGGGCGGCCGCCGCGCTGTCGGGTGCCCGCCTGCTGGTGTCGGGGAGCGCGGCCCTGCCCGCGCCGGTCTTCCGCGATCTGGAGCGTCTGACCGGGCACCGGGTCGTTGAGCGGTACGGGATGACGGAGACGCTGATCACGGTCAGCGGGCGGGCGGGAGGCGAGGTCCGTCCCGGTGCGGTCGGTACCCCGCTCGCCGGTATCAGCACGCGCATCGCCGCCGAGCCCGGCGGCGAGATCGGTGAACTCCAGTTGACCGGGCCGACCTTGTTCTCCGGCTACCTGGGCCGGCCGGAGGCCACGGCCGCCGCCTACACGGAGGACGGCTGGTTCCGGACCGGGGACATCGCTGCCGTGGACGGGGACGGCGTGCACCGGATCGTGGGCCGGGCCTCCACGGACATGATCAAGTCGGGTGGGTACCGGATCGGCGCGGGCGAGGTCGAGAACGCGCTCCTGGACCATCCCCGGGTGAGTGAGGCGGCCGTGGTCGGCGTCCCGGACGCCGATCTCGGCCAGCGGATCGTGGCGTTCGTCGTCGCCGAGGGCGTCACCGGCGCCGAACTCACCGATTTCGTCGCGGCGCACCTGTCGGTGCACAAACGCCCGCGCGAGGTCCGTTTCATCGCTGCGGTCCCGCGCAACGCGATGGGCAAGCCGCAGAAGCGGCTCCTGCTGGAGGGGGAGGGCCGGGAACGGACCTGAGGCGCGCGTACGGGTGCGGGCCCCGGGGCGTGCCCGCTGCGCCCAGCCCCTGCCGCTGCCCCTGTCCTTGCGGGGCGGGTCAGGGGGCGTCGTTGCGTGCGAGGCGCAGTCCGACGTCCTCGATGCGCAGCGTGGGGTGGCTGCGGCGGCGTACGGAGGCGCGGCAGCTCCAGTGCTCGTCGTACCAGCCGCCCCGCAGGATGCGGTAGGAGCCGTACACCTCGGGGTCGTAGAGGTCCCAGCACCATTCCCAGATGTTGCCGAGCATGTCGTAGAGGCCCCAGGCATTGGGCTGTTTGCCGCCGACGTCGTGGATGCGCTCGTCGGAGTTGCCGCGGTGCCAGGCGATGTCGTCCAGGGGGCCGTACCGGGGTCCGGAGGTGCCGGCCCTGCAGGCGCGCTCCCATTCGGCTTCGGTGGGCAGCCGGTAGCCGTTCGCGGACCGGTCCCACTCGATGTCCCCGCCCGCAGTGTCTTCGGTGGTGCGGGGGAGGCGGTAGGCGGGTGCGAGCCCTTCCTGCAGGGACCGGGCGTTGCAGTAGTGGACGGCGTCCCACCAGGAGATGTTGTCCGCGGGCAGCCGTCCGCTGTGTCGGGTGTCCGCTTCGCGGGCCGGGGCGTCGGGCTGTGCTCCGGTGGTCTGCGTGTACTGGGCCAGGGTGACGGGGTGGGTGGCGAGCCGGAACGGCGCGACGTCGACGGTCCAGGTGCGTGCGGTACGACGGTCGGTCAGGGTGACGGGTCCGCCTGGGACGGCGGTCATGGTGGTGGTCACGGTGCGGGGGGCTGCGGGTGGGTGATGGCGAGGGCGGCGGTGTAGCCGGCGGGGGTGGGGAGGTCGGTGAGGACGTGGCCGGGGGGTTGGGTGGGCGTGGGGTGGGTGCCCACGTAGGGATGGACGAGCCCTTGGGCGAGACCGGTGCCGGTGGCTTTGAGGCAGGCTTCCTTGCGGGTCCAGACGCGCGCGAGTGCTTGGGGGCGCTCGGGGGGTGTGAGGGCGTTGAGCTCGGTGGTTTCCGTGGGGTGGAGGGAGTTGATGATGTCGGTGACGGTGTTGGTGTCGGGTGTCTGTTCGATGTCGATGCCGACGGGGTGGGCGGCGAGGGCGATGTAGGCGAGGTCGCCGCTGTGGGAGAGGGAGAAGTGGAGGGGGCTGCCGGTGACGGCAGGACGGCCGTGGGGGCCGCCGCAGCAGGGGCAGGTCTCCCGGGTGAGGGGGACGGTGTGCGGGGGGAGCCGGAGGTAGCTGCCCAGGAGGATGCGCAGTCCCAGGTGCGAGGTGATGTAGCGGTGACGTGCGCCGGGGAGGAGGAGGCGGGCGGCCTTCTCGCGCTCGCCGGTGTCGAGGACGGTGTCCGCGTCCGTGGTGGGGTGACCGCCGACGGTGTGGAGGGTGGTGTCCAGGGACCACACCACGGCGGTGGTGCCGGTGGGGGGTGGCCCGGTGTGGGGTGGGGTGACGCCGAGTTGGTTTACGTGTTCGATCATCCGACCGAGGGTAGACCAGGCGGCCGTGCACCGGGCCGGGTGTCCCGGTGGCGGGTGAGGTCGTCGGTTGGGCGTGGTGGGGGTCGGGTGAGTACGGTCTGCTCATGTTCTTCGATGGAGCTGGGCAGCGGCGGGGGCATGTTCTGCTGATAGCCGGGGATGCTGCGGTGCGGCGTCGTGCGGTGCAGTTGGCTCCGAGCGCCAACCTTGCGGCGCTCGGGATGGTGCCGGCGTCGGTGCTGTTGAGCGGCGGGCTTCCCACGGACACGGTGTGTCTGGACGGGGTGCGGGATCCGAACACGGTGCTGGCGCGGTTGCGGGTGGCCGCGGCGACCCCGGGTCCGTTGTTGTTGTACGTGTCGGGGCGGTTGACGGCCGATCGTCGGGGGCGCCGTCTGTACCTGGCGCTGGCCGGAACGAGCGCGTCGTCCGTGCGCTATACGGCGGTGCCCTGGGAGTGGCTGAGTGGTGAGCTGCGGGGGCGGCCTGCCGGCCTGACGACGGTCGTCGTCGATCTTGCGGCTGACAGGGAGGCGTGGCCGCTGCTGGGTGAGTACGGGAGTCTGCCGGCGGTTGCCCGCGCCGAGGTCTACGGGGTGGTGTGCCCGCCGGGTTTCGCGGGGGGCAGCGGTGCGGTGAGCGGTTACACCCGGCACTGGATCGATCAGTTGCGGCGTGCCCCGGTCCGACCGTCCGACGTGCAGTTGCATGCGCTGGCGGCGGGTGCTGCGGGTCTTCCGCCGGGTGCGTTGGTCGTGCCTACGGCGCGTGAGCTGGGTATGCGCCCGGGTCCGCAACAGCCGACGCACGAACACGAACACGAACATCAACACCTACCCCGCCAACACCAACCCCACCAACATCAGCCGCAGCCACAGGACGTGCAGGAGCTGCGGTTGCGACCGCCGGGCGGGGAGGGAGGCGGGGACCCGCGGCCGTACATCCATGCGCTCGCCGTCGGAGGCCGCCACGATGAGGCGGCGGCCGTTGCCCGGGCCTGGGAGGAGCATGCGGGGCAGGCGTACGGGTATTCCTCGTTCGAGGCCGTGCAGTGGACCGAGATCCGCGCTGATCTGGCGCGGATGGCGGGTGACTTCGCGCTGGCCACCGGGCTGTGGACCGGAGCGTGCCGGGTGCGTCTGGCAGGTCAGGGCGTGGCCGCTGCCGAGGTGCATGCTGCGGCCGCGGGTGCCCTGTACTGCTGGACGCAGGTGAGGGAGCGGGGTCAGGCGGTGGAGTCGGGCCCCGGGTTGGTCGCCGTACTGCAGGTGCTGCCCGCACTGGATCCCCGATATCTGCAGTTGGTGCAGGCGCGCCTGGAGGCGCTGCAGGCACCCGGCCTGCCACGTGCGGTCCGCACCTGACGGCCGGGTACGCCCGGTGGCAGAGCCCACCGGAATCCCGGCGCCGTCCCGGCCTCGTGCGCGGGGCGGTTCCCGGGGCGCCATGGGTGGCTGTCATGTCGCTTCGCCGGACGTCTTGTCGCTGTGGCGTGCGGTTCTCAGGGCCTGCCCCCACCAGAGGAGGTCGTCGAGGAGCGTCGTTGCGGCTTGTTCGGCCTCTTGGTGATGGTGGGGGCGGCCGGTTTCGTCGAAGGGGAACTGGTGGAAGCTGACTGTTTCGCGGACCGTGGTGGCGTGGAGCTCGGCGAGGACGGGGCGTAGCTGTTCGACGGCGCGCAGGCCGCCGGACAGCCCGCCGTAGGACACGAAACCGACGGGCTTGCGCCGCCAGACGTGCCCGGCGGTGTCGATCGCCTGCTTGAGCGAGGCGGGGAAGGAGTGGTTGTACTCGGGGGTGAGGATCACGTAGGCGTCCGCCCGGGCCAGGCGTTCGATGAAGGCTCGTCCGCGCGGTGTGGGGTCGGGGGTCCAGTGGGCCGGGAGATCGGCGTCAACGAGGTCGGCGACGGTGAGTTCGATGTCGGTGCGGCGCGCGGTGACGGTCTCGAACCAGCGGGCCACGGTCGGGCCGAACCGGCCTTCGCGGGTGCTGCCGACGACGAGTGCGATGTGCAGGGGCGAAGTCATGCCCCCAGGTTTATGACCTCAAGTCCGCTTGAGGTCAAACCCCGCGCCACACCGGCCTGCAGTGTCATGGGTGGCGCGTCAGCGAGGTGGGAGCTCCCGCTGACTGTGCGCCTTCCGATTCCAGCGTCAGCCGGTCCGGTTCCGTCATGGTCAGTACGTACAGGTTGCCGCGGGGGCATTCGAGGAGGGCTGTCCGGTCGGTGGGGTGACTGGTCACGGCTTCGAACACGGCGCTGTTCCCGCGGGTCTGGCGTAGCTGGAGGGCTTCCGTGCAGCCCAGGTTCCGTCCGGTGGCGGTTTCTTTGAGGTCGCTGACCTGCCGGCCCACGAGTTCGCCGACCGTTCCGCCGTTCAGTGTGACGGTGACTGCGAACTCACCGGTCCGGGGGCGGGAGATGCCGTCCGCATCGGGCGTTCCGGGTCCGGTGCCGGACCATGTGCCGGTCCATGCCACGGGCAGTGCTCCTGCCGCGGCCGTCGCCGGCGCGGCCGAGGGCGAGGGCGAGGTCGGTCCGGACGAGGGGCCGGGAGGAGTGGCTCCCTCTCCGTCTCCGTCGCCGCGCCCGGGGAGCGCTACGGCGAGGGCGACGGCTGCGGCGACGACCGCGGCGCCCGCGGCCGCCCCGGCCCCGCGGGAGCGCAGCAGCGCCCGCCCGCCGCCTCCCGGCCGGGCGGGGGAGGAGGGCGTGGTCCCGTCAGCCGCGTGCGCAGGCACCACCCCCTCCGGCGTGGCTCCGGCGGTCCCGGCGACCCCGCCCGGCAGCGGCAGTTGCGGTGTGGGCGGCTGCCGTGGTGGTGCGGGTGCCGGGCCGTTCGTACCGGGTGCGGGTGCGGGCGATTGCGGCGCGGCGAGGAGCTGCTGGAGTTCGGCCTCCCGGCGGCCGGTGTCGGCCAGCAGGGATTGCGGTATCACCGCGCTCCAGCCGCCCTCCTGACCGCCTTCCTGGCCGCCGTTGAGGCGTGCCGCGAGGTCTGCGGCGTCCGGGCGCTGCTGCGGAACCTTGGCCAGACATTCCCGGAGCAGGGGGAGGAGTGCCTGCGGTACGCCGTCGAGCAGCGGTTCGTCGTGGACGATCCGGTAGAGCAGGGCGGGGAGGTCCAGTTCCTGGCCGGCGGGGAGGAAGGGGCTGTGGCCCGTGGCCGCGTAGGCGAGTACCGCGGCGAGGGAGAACACGTCGGCCGGGGCTCCGGCGATCGTGCCGGTTGCTTGTTCCGGTGCGAGGAAGCCGGGGGTTCCGATGACGGTGCCGGTGCGGGTGTGGCGCGGGTCGCGGACGGTGCGTGCGATTCCGAAATCGATGAGGAAGGGCCGTTCGGTGCCCAGCAGTACGTTCGCGGGTTTGATGTCGCGGTGGACCACGCCTGCCGCCTGCACACTGACCAGGGCGTTGGACAGTTCCTGGCCCAGACGCCACACGGCCGCTGCTTCCAGCGGCCCGTGCGTGCGGACCCAGTCACCGAGCGAGGGGGCGGGAACGTACTCGGTCGCCAGCCACTGCGGGGAAGCCCCCGGCGGGCTGAAGTCCACCACCGAAACGGTCCAGGCGCACCGCACGCGATCGCTGGTGCGGATCTCCCGGTCGAAGCGCTGGGCGAAATCCGCCTCCTGGCTCAGCTCGCGGTGCACGGTCTTCAGGGCCAGTGCACGCCCGGACGCCGTGCGGGCCAGGAACACCTCGCCCATGCCTCCCGAGCCGAGCCGTGCCAGCAGACGGTAACCACCGATCTCCCCCGGGTCGCCGGACCGCAAAGACTCCATCAGTTCCCCCTGTCCCCCCGGCCGTCGCCGGCCCGTACCGCACGGACCGTTCGGCGGGTCGTCGTGATGGACCCTAGAGGACGGCCCGGCATCCCGGTCGGTGTGGGGGAGCTCATTCGCCGCACCTCGGGGGACGGGCGGTCGGACGGGACGGGTGCGGGCTGCGCAGGCTGGTTGTCGGCGGTGCCGGACAGCCTGCGGCCGTGGATCGGACAACGGATGACCGGCTGGCGGCCGGCCTGGGAGACATCGCTTCCGTCGGCGTCGCCGACGGCCTTGACCCGCACGCGGTCACGCTCTCCCCGCACCCCTGAGGACGCGTGACCGTACCGGCATGCGTTCAACGCCGTCCACTACAACATCGTCGGCTCCAACAACTGATGCTTCCCCGACCCCGACCCCCGGTCCCTGTTCGGGGGCCGGGGGTTGCGGGGACACGCACCCTGCCCGGATCCATGCTCCGCCGGATCCGGCGGAGCATCCCGGAACTTCGGCGGGGGCGCTACGGCTGGGGCTGCGCGGTCTCCGGTTCTGCCGGGGCGGGGGCGGTGGGGCTGTAGTAGACGGACCGGCCCTGCTTGGAACGTTCGAGCAGGCCGCGGGCGACGCCCTGTTCCAGGGTGTTGCGGATGACCGCGGCCTGGACCTTGCGTGCGGGGTGGGCGGCGCTGAGGGTTTCGGTGACTTCGGCGGCCGACCTGGGTTCCGTCAGACCGGCCAGGGCGGCCGTGACGAGTTCGAGCCAGGAGGGGCTGCCCGTCTCTTCCTTCACCCCGGTACCACCGGCGGACTTGTCGGCGGACTTGCCGGTGGCCTTGCCGATGGTCTTGCCGGTGGTCTTGCGAGCACGAGGGGGCTTGACGGCTGCGGCCTCGGCCCCTGCCCCCGCCTCCGTGCCGACCTTCGCCTTGGCCTTGGGCGCCGGGGCCTTCTTGGCAACCGGGGCCGCGCTGCGTGCCGCAGGCACCGCGGCCTGCTTGGCGCGGCGCTCGGCCGGCTGTGAGGTGGCGGGTTCCGCCGGGATGCCCAGGGCATCCTGCATCCTCAGAAGTACCTTCTCGCTTTCCTCGAGTTCTCCGAGCTCCTGTTGCAGTCGCTGGAGTTCACCGCGCCGCTGTTCCTGCGCCGCCTGGTTCGCGGCGAGATCGCCGGTGATCTGGCGGGCGTAGTCGTCCTTGACGCGGGTGACTTGGTCGGCTGTGGTCATGGGTTCCTCGTTGTCTGTTGTGGAGGGAGTGCAGGGACGCGAACGGTACGCCCTTCGTGCACTACGTGTACCCGTGATACCGGATCATGTACCGGGCCGAGTACATGGGAACTTCGCACACCCGCCCGGACACCGGCCGTTCTGCACCGTCTGCGGCGCAACAGCCTCGGACACGGGCCCTCTCCCGGCCGGTCTCCAAGGGGACCGCATCGCGCGGGCACCCCGGCTGCGGGCAACGTGGGGTCCGGTTCCTAGACTGCGGGGGTGATCACATCCGATGCTGCAGTCCGCTCCGCCGTGGAGTCCTTCGACACCGCGATCGCCGAGCGGAGTATCAGCCTGCTGGAGGCGGCCTATCAGAGTCTCGCCTCGCTGCCCCGGCCGGTCCTGGCCGAGCACGCCCGTGAGCTGGGGCCACACCTGGCCGGGCAGCTCGACGAGATGCCCGAGTGGCATGCAGCGGTCTACGCCGTGTTCGTGGGCGCCCTGGTCGAGTGGGACGCGGACGCGGTCGTCTGCGCCCGCCCCGTCCTGACGGGCCTGCGGACCGCCCTGGAACAGGCGCTCGAGTTCGCCGCGCTGTGGGAGCGGTACTACGGCGAGGACCAGGAGCCCCCGGACCCGTCGGGCATGCCGAGCCCCGAGCAGCAGAATGCCTTCGGCGCCGACTACGGGCAGGTGTGGCACGCCCCCTACTTCGGCTGGCTCACCGTGCACAAATGGGAGAAGGCGGCGGTAGCAGTCCTGGCCGACCCCCGCGTGCGGGCGCGCCTCGGCGGCCCGGACCCGCTCGCCGACCGGGACGCACTGGTGGAGCTGACCCGGAGCCTGGAGCCGCACATCGGGGACCTGCAGTGCGTCCAGCGCGCTCTCCTGCTCCTCGACGACGAGCCGCTGCTGGTTCTGCACCGGGCTTCCGGCAGGGCTTACCGTATGCGGATGGGCGGGATCGCCGACAACTACCAGCTCCAGACCCTGCTGGCCGGAGTCCTCATCGGTGGCGGGCACATTGCCGGGAACACTCCGAGCACGGAGGCCCTGGCACTGAGTTCCGACGCCCCGATCGACATGGAACACCTGGACGCGCTCCCCGGCATGTTCGAGTGTTTCAACTTCGCCGAACCTTCAGGGCGCTGGATTTGGAGCGCGACGACTCCCGACCGCATTCCGGCGACCGACGGCGTGCGCCGTCTCGTGCTGGACCAGCCGGTCATGCGCCACCACTACCAAGCCGTACGGTTCCTGCCGCGCGTGCCCGGCCACCTCGTACTCGAAGCGGTACTGGAACGGGACGAAGCGGCAGCTCACTTCACGGACCTCAAGGAACTGATGTCCTGGCAGGAAGCGAGCCACCTGGCCGCGGACGGCTACTGATCCGCACACCGCTGCCGCCGGGCGAGCCACCCGGGCCACCGGGGCCACCCGGGGCTGCGCTCAGCTGAACAGTTCGGCCAGCAGTTCCGGTCCGATGGTGATGGGTGCGGGCCGGTGGGCGGGCGGGCACACGCCCATCAGTTCGCGCACCATGAAGTCCCAGCAGCGCTTGCGGACGTAGGCCAGGCAGTCGATGAAGGTGTGTTCGGCACCGGGCACGATGAGCAGTTCGAAATCCTTGTCGGCGGCGACGAGCCGTTCGGCCAGGCGCAGAGTGTGCTGCGGGTGGACCTGGTCGTCCATTTCGCCGTGGACGAGCAGCAGCCTGCCCTCCAGCCGGTCGGCGAGGTCGACATTGGACGTACGGGCCCAGGCGCCGGGGTCGTCCGCGCCGTCATAGGTCTCCACGAAGCCGGGGTTGAAGCAGCGGGCGTCGTGCGATCCGGACAGGGCCACTCCCGCCCGGTACACGTCGGGGAAGTCGAGCATGGCCCGCGCCGCGGCGAAACCGCCCCCGGAGTGGCCGAACGCGCCCACCCGGTCCAGGTCCATCCACGGTCGGGTCGCGGCCAGTTGCCGCAGTGCCGTCACATGGTCGGCCAGGCCCCCCGCATCGGCCAGGCGGCCGTAGGAGGCGTCGTGGAAGGCCTTGCTGCGCCCGGGGGTGCCCCGTCCGTCCAGCGCCACCACCACGAAGCCCAGTGCGGCGAGGGGTTCCGCGTCGAGGCCCATCGCGCCGGGGTCGAAGGACGGGGAGACCCGGTTGACCTGCGGGCCGGGGTAGAGGCTGTCGATCACGGGGTAGCGCCGGGCGGGGTCGAAGCCCCGCGGCCGGTACAGCACGCCGTGGACGTCCGTCACCCCGTCGGCCGCCTTGACGCGGAACCGTTCCGGGGGCGTCCAGCCGGTGGCGGTCAGCCTGCTGGTGTCGGCGCGCTCCAGCTCGATGAGCACCCGGCCCGTCCAGTCAAGGACGCGGGAGACCGGCGGCGTGGAGACGGTGGACGCGGAGTCGACGAAGTAGTCCTGGCCGTGCGGCACGGTGACGACATGGTCCAGGTCGTCGTCGGTGACCCTGGCGAAGCCGGTCCCGTCCAGGCCGGCCCTGCACACGGTGCGCCGGTACGGGTCGTCTTCGGTCAGTCCGGAGGCGGTGAAGTACACGATGCGCGCGGTCTCGTCGACGCGCAGGATCTGCCGCACCGCCCACGGTCCGGAGGTGACCTGTCCGAGGAGGGCGCCGGTGTGCAGGTCGTACCGGTACAGGTGGCCCCAGCCGTCGCGCTGCGAGTACCAGAGCACCTCGTCGGCCAGTACCCGCACGATCGGCGGCTCGTACAGCCACTGGGTGGGCTCCACGCGGGTGGTCCCGGTCTCGCTGAGCACCTCGGTGACCCGGCCGGTGAGCGGGTCCATCCGGTGCAGGGTGAGGGTGCGCTGGTCGCGGGGTCGGCCGAGGTAGTACACGGCCGAGCCGTCGGGGGCCCACCAGGCCCAACCGGCGGTGATGGGTGACAGGTTCGGCATGAGCAGCGGTGCGGCCTGTGCGCGGACCACCGTGCCGGTGGCGGGGTCCAGTACGACCAGTTCGGCCAGCGGGAGGTTCGCGTCCCCGGTGTGGGCGTAGCGCTGGGTGTGCAGGAGGGGGGCGCCGCCGCCGGCGGGTGCGGCTTCCACGAGGTGGGTCTGGCGGACGCTGCGCTCATCGGTGCGGTGGGCGAGCACCTTCGTGCTGTCGGGCGACCAGGCCACGGCGGGCGGCAGGTGGGGGAGCCCGATCTTGCGCAGCAGGGTGGCGTTGGCGGTGGCCTGCGGGCCGGTGCCGTAGGAGTGGTCCGCCCCGCCGTCGGTGGTCAAAGCCCAGGTGCGGCCGTCGGACAGCGAACGTGCCCACAGGTCGGAGCCCTGCCGGAACACCGCGGTCTTCCCGTCGGGTGAGAGCACTTCCAGGGGGTTGCCGGGCGGTGTGAACTCGGCCTGCTCGCAGGTGTAGTCGTCCAGACGGCAGCGCCAGTAGGCGCCGAACGCGGCGAACTCGACTGCGTTGTCGCTCGGTTGTACGGCGGTGAACGGCAGGGCCTCGGCGTTGACGTGCTGCCCGGAGGCGGCTGCGAGCGCGGCGGCGAGCCGGGTGTGGTCGAAGGCCGGCTCGCGGGTGCCCGCCGCCGGGTCGGCCAGCACGAACCGCGTGCCGGTGCCGTGGCTCACCGTGTACAGGAACCGGGTGCCGGCGTCGGTCCACTGGGGCCTGATGCGGTCGCCGGTGACGAGCTCGCCGGGGCGGGCGGGACGGCGCAGGAGTTGTTCTGCGGCCTGGTAGTCCTCGGTGGTGTTCACGGGTGTTCGTCCGTCCTCGGGATGGGTCGGTAGCGGGGGAGCGTGCCGGGTGCCGGGCGCTGTGTTGCTCCTAGAGGCTGCGGGCGGTGATGTCGCCGTGGGTGGTGGTGGCGTGGATGGTGAGGTCGGCGGTGCCGGTGTTCC